>JALWDV010000577.1 GCA_027036755.1 Anaerolineae bacterium | reverse complement strand
CTCCCCTGATGCTCGCTGCGCTCGTGTTCGGGGGAGGGAGACGTCCATCTGTCAAACAGATTGGCAAACCAGCGGCTCCTCCCCCTGCAAGGCGTCAGCCGAAGCGGGGGGAGGCCGGGAGGGGGGCTTGTCACCAGGTAACTGCTAACGTACTCGACTTTAAGCCTCAAAAAGCCACGAAGGCTCGAAGTTTTTCGAAGGCACGAAGGGAAAAATAAAGAAAACACTTCGCGCCTTCGTTATCCTTCGTGTCTTCGTGGCAAAAAGTGGTGATGAGACCTTAGTAGTTACGTCACCAGACAAAATTTGAAATTGCTGGATGTATTTGGAGGAAATTTGACATTGTCGAACTACTAACGTAGCAAGGCCCAAAACCACGAAGACACGACGACACGAAGGCGCGAAAGGTGAGAAACAAGGATTTTCTTCGTGTCTTCGTTCCTTCGAGCCTTCGTGGCAATGCGTTTTCAAGGTCGAATCAGGCTGTCTGAGCAGTTATTTTTTCCGAAGAAGGTCGTTTCCCCTGACGTTGTTTTCGGGCGTTCGATTTTGATTGAATGTTGTAATTCGACATAAATTATCGTGTCGGACGATGCTCCTTGCACCGCTTTCATCTTTGACCATCCACTCACCCCCGAGGATAGTTATACAATGATCACCGAATGGGGACGACGCAATCTCAAAGTCGTCTTAGAGCCAATCGCAGGCGTTTTTCGGGCGCTTAACGTCACCCCCAACGTCATTACCCTGATTGGATTTTTGCTCAATGTCGTGGCCGCTTATCTCATCATCATCGATCAGGTGACCTGGGGCGGCGTCGTCTTCCTCATCGCGGCCGGCGCCGACGCCATCGATGGCACATTGGCTCGGCAGATGGGCATTCGCAATAAATTCGGCGCTTTTTGGGATAGCACCCTGGATCGGTTGAGTGAATCCATCATCATCATGGCCATCGCTTATGGATATGCTGTGAACAGCGACGCCATGGCTGTGATGATCGCTTTTCTGGCGCTCATCGCCAGCTTTCTAGTCAGCTACACCCGCGCCCGGGGCGAAGGCATCGGCATCAACGTCAAAGTGGGCATCGGCACCCGCGTCGAACGTTTCATTATCATGGCCGTTGCGCTGATCTTCAACGGGCTTTATGAGCACATGCTCCTCATCGGCCTGGTGTTGATCGTCATTCTGGCTGGAATCACCGTTTTGCAGCGGATGTGGGTGGTGTATGAAGTGACTCACGGACTGAAAGAGAATTCTGTGCAATAAGGATCGGGCGCTGCAAGACGTCCGATCAATCCAATAATGTGGCCACCCCCCATCAATGTTTGCATAAAATTATCGTGTTGGCGTATGATATAACCACTCTTTTGGCGCGTGCAGATCGTTGTAATTGAAATCAGGAGATTTTTTAGAAAAACCTGAGATTTCTTTAGATTCTGCACATTCCCCCGTAACTTTTTCTTGCTTCCCCCGTCTTGACACACGAAAGCGTATTACCGCCGACGTTTTCCGCTTCGGAGGCGGCGCTGGTTGAGCGTGCAGCAGCGCGAGATCCTGAAGCCATCGCCAGACTCTATGATCTTTACGCGCCCAAAATTCAGAGCTTTATCTATCATCGCACGAGCGATCCTCTGGTAACGGAAGATTTGACCGGGCAAGTGTTCCTGCGAATGCTGGAAGCCATGCGAGGCGGGAAAGGTTGGCGTACATCATTTTCCGGTTGGATTTACCGGATAGCTCATAATCTTGTCGTAGATTATTATCGTAAACGCGGTCAGGCCACCTACACCAACATTGACGACACGCCGCACATTCCTGCGGATAATGGCGATCCTTATCAGACGATGGCGGCGAAGCTTGATAAGGATGCGCTTTTGCGCGCCATCAATCAGTTGACGGAAGAGCAAGCTCAGGTCATCACGCTCCGATTTCTTGAAGGCTACAGCATTTCTGAAGTGGCCAGATTGATGAACAAAACCGATGGGGCCATCAAGGCTCTGCAGTTTCGCGGCATGACCACCCTTCGTCGTATTCTGGAACAGCAATCCCAATGAGCGCAAACGACATCAACTGGCAGGACATCTTTCAGGAGATGTTGGAAACCTCGGAAGAAATCGAGGCGATTGGCGCGCGGGATGAAATCGCCGCCGAATTGAACGAGATGCTGTTGCTGACGCAGCAGTTGCGGAGTCTCGGGCAGCATAAGATGCCCGGTGCGGAGGCGTCTTTGGCCCGCACCAGAGCGCGCATCCTGCAATCCATTCCCGCGCCTGCGCCCGCCCCTGCGGCCAATGCCTTCGACGTTCCCTCCTTCTGGCGGCGCTGGCTCCTCGCCCTGTCACCGACTTTGGCCTGGGTTCCCACCGCCTTTGTCATCGCCATCGCGATCACCCTGCTCGCCGGCGCCATGGCGTTCGTTTCGGGCAACGCCCGACCGGGCAGCCCTCTGTATCCCATCAAACAGGCGGCCAATACGGTCTTTCAGGCCATCACGGTCACCAAAGAGCCGGGCGGTCGGCAGCCTGTCATTGTGGCGGTCGCCACCGAAACCAGGCCCGTCAAAACCGCGACGCCCCGGGCCGAGACTCCCGTCGCGCCGCAGCGCCCGACAACGCCATCGGGCCAGCCTGTACTCGGTTCGCCAGCGCCCACCCTCGCTCCTTCTCCCGAGAGACCTTTGCAGACGCCGCAACGGCCAGTCTGGACGGCAACGCCCGGGACGACGCCTCCCAAACGGCCGGTGCAGCCCACTCCCAGGCCCGCCACCCTTGTCGCGGAGGCTGGTTCCTCCGCGCCCAGGATTCCCCGGATAACCGTCTCGCCCGTTGCAACCAGGGGCGGCAACGCCACGGCCACGCCTTCGCCTTCGCCAACCTCAGGCGTTGTTGCGGTCGGCGTGACCCGGACGCCCGGGTCTGCACTGACCCCTCCCGTCTTTATCCCGATTCTTGGATTGCCGACAGCCGCGACAGCTACATCGCCCGCCCCAACGGCAACCCCCGCAC
>JALWDV010000576.1 GCA_027036755.1 Anaerolineae bacterium | reverse complement strand
GGCAAAAAGGAGGCCGGGAGGGGTGAAAGCGCCTCCTTTCCGCTTGCGGATTCTAAATTTGACCTTGATGAATGACGTAATGTGACATTGTCAAGGTAGTTATCGATCAGGTCGCGTGATGAGTGTTCACAAATTAAATCGGTCATAGTGGCGATCGCCACGTCCGCCCGGCGATGAAGTCGCCGGGCTACGGAACAGCGCCGGATAAATCCGGCTAGCCCCGCAGGGACGCTGTTTCTAGCCGGGGGACTTTATCCCCCGACGCTGGCGATGCGGGCCTCTGCTATGGCGAGGTTGCCTAAAATCGGCTCTTGGGTCATACTATGCGCCATGTTACGCCTTCTCGCCGCAGCGTTGTTTCTGCTGACGCTGGCGGCCTGCGCCGCGCCCCCGGCTGCCAGTCCTATCTCGCCAACCGAGCGCCCCGCGCCGCCCATCGCCCTGGCGACCTTTACGCCCACCCCAAAAGGGGCCGCGACCGACTCGCCGGCCGCAGCGGCCACTGTGACGCCCGTTCCGGCGGCTACGCCCACGCGCCTGAGCAACTTCTGGCAGTTGCTTTTTCCGGGCGCCGAGATCACCCAGACGGCGGATGGGCTGGTCGCATTTCGCCATGCGCCCAATCTGGTGCGCTACGACGTTCTGTTCGAGGGCGATCCGGAGAAGGCCCGGCAGTTGAGCCAGTGGCTGGATGAAGCGCCCGACGCCATGGCGGGCGTGAATTGCGGCTTTTATTGGGAGCATGAAGGTGCGTATCGGCATTTGGGTCTGCTGGAGGTGAATGGTCAGCGGCTGACGCCGGTGCGGGCCAGGTGGGGCGCGGCCCTCATCGTGCGAGAAGGGGAGGCGACGATCGTGCGACAGCCCAAAAAGCAGATTCCCGCCATGACGCTGGGCGTCCAGGGCTGGCCCACTTTGTTGTGGCGGGGCGAGGTCGTGGCTGAGCTGGGAGAAATCGACAAGGGCGAAGCGGCCCGCCGCACCGCGGTGGGGGTGGACGCGTCGGGCCGGATGCTGTGGGTGGTGGATCCCACGGGCAGCGCATTGCAGGCTTTTGCAGAACGGTTGCAGCGTGAGGATATCGGGCTGGTGGACGCGGTGAATCTGGATGGCGGGGCTTCCACCGGGCTGCGCTGGCGAGAGAAGCCCGGCGGCCCGCAATCGGGCGTGGAGAGCCTGCCCATCCCCTGCGCCATCACCTTTTCGCCTCTGGTCAAATAAAATGAGGGCGTCCTAAATGAGTTAGGGCCAGCCGGGCGTTTTGGCCGAATGATGAATGTTCACAACCCGAATCGCTATAGTGGCGTTCGCCACGTCCGCCGGGCGATGAAGTCGCCGGGCTACAAAACAGCGCCGGATAAATCCGGCTAGCCCCGAAGGGGCGCTGTTTCTAGCCGGGGGACTTTATCCCCCGGCGCTGGCGGCGTTGCTGTTTCTTCAACCGAAATAGGACGCACCCAAATAAAATGGGTGCGTTCCATTTTGGTTGAAAGGCTGGACGCAGGCCGCCTCCAGTCCGCAGGAGGCGATCTCCGGCGCTGGTTTCAGAATGTGGGGGATGCGACCATGGCTTGCGGCAAGCGCGGCGCCTCGGCAGTCAACCAGCGGCCGCGCTCCCGCTTCACCGTCCCTGTCACACATAATCGAGTTTGGCGACTGGGTGAGGGTGTGCTAAAATCGCGTTTTGACTCCCCCGGCGCTCGCCCCGGACGGGATCGGCACGCTTATGAATTGGAACAATCCCTCACCCCTCTTCGTTTTACCTTGTGGTAGAACAAAATAATCATCACACAGCGCCCGCCTTCCATGCCGGGGCGATTCTTGCCCCATCCCCTGAAGACGGGCGATCTTGTCTCAAGGAGATAGAAACAGTCCTATGCAAAATAGTTCGTCCTTTCTCAATCGCATTGGACGCATCCTGGAAAGTCCCAATACCGGCAGGATTTTCAACTTTGTGATCATCCCCATCCTCATTCTGATGATCCTGTTGTTGCCGCCGGTGGATCTGCTGGGCAGGGTGCAGGCCATTGGCTACGAGCCCATTACTCCCGAATCGGGCATGGTCAGCGATCCCGATGGCGCAAAAGTCATCTTCCCCGCCGATGGCCTCACGGGCAAGGCCAACGCCAAACTGGAAAGCGTGCCCCGAGATCAATTCGAGCGCGGGGATGTCTCGGAGGATTTGCAGCAGGCATTGGCCAAGCTGCAGGAATTCCCCGAATTGCGCCCTCGCAGCCCTGTTTATCAACTCAGAGTGCGCGGCGATATCCCCACCCACACCATCGTCACCATCCCCATTCCCAACGATTCACTGCCCTACGAAACCCTGGACGTTTACAATTGGAATGGGGAGACATGGGAGTGGATGCCGCATAAATTGATCTTGGAAGAAGACGCGATCGAGAGCGACGTCAACTTCGTGCCCAACGATTTCGCAGTCTTCCAAACTGCGCCCCGGCTACCCACTGTGGGCGTCACCCTGCCGCCGGGCATGGAGCCGCCCGCAGAGGCCGCGACAGCCGCCACTGCGGTCTTTCCCATCGCGCTCACCCTGCGCGGGGATGGCAGCGTAGATGGAACCGAAAGCCTGATTTCGGCCGATTCCATCAATGGCAAGGCCTACATGGTCGTTCGCAACTATCGCCCGGGCGAAACCCCCCGCACCGATCTGCTGGCCAACCTCATCATCGATCAGGGCTTGCAGGAAGTGCAGATCAACACCCTGGCGGAACTGGCGGCCAGCAAGAACTTCGACGGCGTCGCCCTGGATTATCGCGGCGTCGATCCGCCTCTGCGCAATGATTTCACCGGGTTTATCAACAAGCTGGCCCAGCGGCTGCATTCCGAAGGAAAAGAACTCATTCTTTTTGTGGATCAACCCGTGCAGTTGGCGGACGACACCTGGGAGACCTTCGGCTATGACTGGATTGCGCTGGGCGCGACCGTGGATGCTTTGGTGATCCCTATTTTCGAAAATCCGGTCGCCTACTTTCCCGGCGGGCAGGTCGATACTCTGCTGGGCTGGGCTGTTGGCAACGTGAATCGCTATAAATTGATGCTGGAGCTTCCTGCGCAGGCCACCGAACAGGCGGGCAACTACTTCATCCCGCGCGGCTTCCAGGATGCGATTACGCCCATCCTGGGCACGGTGACCACCAACAGCGACGTGGTGGAGCCGGGAACGCCCGTGAATGCCAGTTTGAAGACCGATGTGGTGGCCAGTCCCCTGCAATATGATCCCGCCAGCGGATATTCCTGGTATCGGTATCGAGATCAGGCGGGCGAGGAGCGCATCGTCTTCTTCGAGAACGCGGCCAGTCTGAGCAGCAAACTCAGCATGGCCCATCGTTATCATCTGGGCGGCGTCATCACCAACGCCATGGAAGTGAAAGATTATGATCCCAAGATCTGGGATGTGCTGGCCCAGTACGCGAACGGTCAGGTTCCGGGCGCACCTGAGGGCGATCTCTCGGTGGAGTGGAAGACCACCGATTCAAAGGGCAATGTCATCGACGAACAGCGCACGGCCTTGAATCAACCTGTGCAGATTCCGCTGCCGCCTGCGCCCGACACTTACAGCATTCGGGCGGATGTGAAGGAAGGCGATGCGTTCATCAGCAATCAGGGCGTCGCTCAGGTGGCGGTGGCCACGTTTACGCCCACGCCCACCCCCACGCCCGAGGCCACGCCTACGCCAGCGGCTACGCCTACGCCCACGCCTTTGGCCTTCGCTCTGGCGACAGCCACCGGAGACACCAACCTGCGTAAAGGCCCCGGCACCAATTATCCCCGGGTGGGATTGCTGAAGAAAGGCGAGTCGCTCAAGATCATCGGCAAGAACAAGGACGGCTCCTGGTGGCAGCTTGAGGGCAAGGATGGCAAGCCCGTGTGGATTGTCGCCAGTCGCGTCAGCACCCAGGGACCCACCGGCACCGTGCAAGTGGCCAAGGATATCCCCAAACCGCCTAAAACCCAGCCCGTCGCGGGCGGCGGTGGCGGCGGTCCCCGCCCGGCCGGAGCCGGTCAGTTCGGCTACGGCGTGCAAATTCAGCCTTATGGCGGCGCAGATCTCGGCTACGCGGCCAACGCCATCAAGGGCCTGGGCTTCAACTGGGTCAAATGGCAGGTGCCGTGGAAAGAGATGGAAGGCTCTCCTGGCGCCATCAATTGGGGCGGTCAGGATAACGCCGTCAACTTTTTCGCCGGGCAAGGCATCAACATCCTGGCGTCCATCGTCAAAGCGCCCAAGTGGGCCCGCCCCGCCAACACCGATTTCAGTGTGGAAGGGCCGCCCGCGGATCCGGGAACTTTCGCCAACTTCCTGGGCCAATACGCGGGCCGCTATTGCGGCAAGGTCAAGGCCATCGAGGTGTGGAACGAGCAAAACCTGTGGTACGAGTGGGGTCACGAGCCCCTTGATCCCGCTCGCTACATGCAGCTCCTCAAGGCCGCGTACGGCTCCATCAAGGCCGCGTGCCCGCAGATGATCGTGGTCAGCGGCGCGCTCACCCCCGCGGGCAGCGTCGGCGATCTCGCAGTCGATGACTTCCAGTATCTCGAAGGCATGTACCGCAACGGCCTGAAGAACTACTCGGACGCCATCGGCATCCACCCCAGCGGCTACAACGTGCCCCCCAACCTCACCTGGCAGCAGGCCTGCGATTACATCAACCAGACAGGCGCCAGCTTCCGCGGGCCTTGCGACAGCCCCCACCACTCCTGGTCGGCCCGCTCCACCGTCGAAGGCTCTCGCAACATCATGGTCAAATATGGCGATGTGAACAAGCGCCTGTGGCCCACCGAATTCGGTTGGGCTGTGGGCCCGGCCGTGAACAACAACTACGGCTACGCCAACGACAACAGCCGGGATGAACAGGCCCGCTGGACCGTGGAATTCTACCAATGGATGAAGCGCACCGGCTATGTCGGCGTCGCCTTCCTCTGGAACCTGAACTTCTCCATGACCAATCCGGGCACCGAGCTGGTGCAGTGGAGCATCGTGGATCAGGGCGGCGGGCCTACGCAGACTTATAACGCCCTGCAGGCCATGCCCAAGTAATCCATTCGGCTTGCTCCCTGAAGCCGCCACTCGCAGCGTCGAGACTTCTTCGTTGCGAGTGGCGGCTTTGATCGTTGAAATGATTAGGGGGCGCCCAATTTCGGTTGGAAGGCTGGGCGACGCAGGTCGCCCTTCAGCCCGCAGGGCTCAATAGAGCGACTTTAGTCGACGCTTTGGGCAGGTGGCAGGCACTGGCCGAATGAATTCAGTCTCTTGGGGACAGGCCCCCTCCTTTGCTTCCTCCCCCGCTCCGAGACGGGCGGGGGAGGAGATATGGAAGATTGATGGCCCTGTCCCGAAGGCGGGCCTGCGCCCGCCAACTTGGCTCTCAACTCATTTGGGACGCACCCAAATGATTAGGGGGCGCCCAATTTCGGTTGGAATCGTTTGCCATGTCCGCCCGGCGATGAAGTCGCGGGGCTACAAAACAGCGCCGGATAAATCCGGCTAGCCCCGAAGGGGCGCTGTTTCTAGCCGGGGGACTTTATCCCCCGGCGCTGGCTGCTAAGGTCGTTTTCGCTTGAACTAACCTGACAGGTTCCTTTTGCAACGATTCAGAGCCTTACACGCTTCGTTGCTGGCTGAAAACTGCACATCCCGCCGCCAGGGTTACGAGAACCTGTCAGGTTTGAGTTGGAAAAGACAACCAACTGGCCTACGTTCGCAGGTTATTTCCAATAATGGCTCATGTTCACTGGATACGAAATCGTATGTCGCAAAAAAGCTTCTTTCTCCTCACCACACTGCTGATATTCGCCCTGACCGTGGTCTTGCTGTCTGGTTGCGGATCGTCCGGGCCCGCGCCGACGCCCACCCCTACCAAGACCCCGACGCCCGCGGATGCAATGAATCCCACCCAGCCGCCGCTGGTCGGCTCTCAACCCGCAACGCCGGGCCAGAGCGAGCAGCCCGCGACCGCAACGCCTGCGCCCGTCGCGTCCACGGCCACGCCCGCCCCTGCCAGCGCTACGCAGCCCTCGCCCGAGCAGCCTGCGGCCACGCCTACGCCTTTGCCCCCGCCTCCCACCGACACGCCGCCTCCGCCGCCGCCATCCAATCGGCCCGTGCAGGTCAAATCGCCCGATTACGGTGCGCAGGCGTTTTTGTGGTGGCGGCCCGAGACCGCGGACCGCGACCTGGGCCTGATGTCCGACGCCGGATTTCATTGGGTGAAACAGTGGTTCGCCTGGCAGGACATCGAAGGCAAAGGCCCGGGCGTCTACGACTGGAGCATCTCCGATCGCGTCGTGAAGCAGGTCGCGCAGCATCAACTCAATCTCTTGGTGCGGGTCTCGCCCAGCGATAAAGCATTCTGGGCGGGCGATCCTCCCGAAAACGCCGATCAATTCGCCCGTTTCGTGGGCGATATGGCCGCTCGCTACCGCGGCCGCATTCACGCTTATCAGATATGGAACGAACCCAATCTCTCGCGTGAATGGGGCGGCAAGCCGGTTGATCCCGCAGGCTACGCCATGTTGCTGAAGAAAGCCTACGCCGCCATCAAAGCCAACGACCCCAACGCCTTCATCATCACCGCGGGCATGGCTCCCACCACTGCGGATCAAGCCGACGCCATGTACGACATCAAATTCTACACCCAGATGTACGAGGCCATGGGCGGCAACAGCGACGGCTACTTCGATATGTTGGGCATCCATGCCGCGGGCTACGCCCTGCCGCCCGAAACCGATCCCGCCGATGTCGCCACCAATCCCAAGTATTACAACAATGATCCCAGCCCCCCCGAGCGTTTGCGCGTCTACTCCTTCCGCCACGCCGAGGATATCCGCAAGCTGATGGAGCGCTATGGCGACGCAGACAAGAAGATTGCCATCCTCGAATTCGGCTGGACCTGGGATGATCGGCCCGACAGCCCCTATTACTGGCACGGGGCCGGCGCGGGCATCGATATGTTCGTGCAGGGCGATTATCTGGTGCGGGCCTATCAGTGGGCCGAGCAGCATTGGCCCTGGGTGGGCGTCATGTCCCTCATCTACATGCCCGATCCCAACTGGACCAAGCAGGACGAGCAGTACTATTGGGCCATCATGGATCCCAGCCCGCCGGGAGAGACCTACTGGCGCCCCGCCATCATCAAGCTCTGCATCCACATGAACGGCGTGGAAGGCCGGGCCTGCAAGTACGATCCCAACAAATAGCTGCTTCGAAAATTGAATGATCGCTGGTTGCTGAAAGGTTGGCAAATCCCACGTTGGGCGAAGCTGCAACGAGCATGATCCGTAATGCGTAAGCGTGAGGTTGTCACGCATCACGAATCACGCATTACGACCATCATTTCGAGGGAGCGCAACGAACGAAAGGTGTGATGCACTTGATCCTGCGGGAAGTGCGTCGCACCTGGGAGATTTCTCATTCTTGTGATCGTCGGAATGACGTAACCTGGGATTTTCATTCATATCGGCGTGCAGCCGCCAACCCCGAAACATCTGCAACCATATCGAAAAGACCGCCCTCGAACCGAAGGCGGTCTTTTTGGTTGCAAGCGATGTTGGTCGATCAGTGTCCGGGCATGGGGCCGATGACGATGGCGGTCACCGATCCGTCGGGCTTCAAGGAGCCATAGCCCTGGGCGTAGCCGTTCCAGTTGGCGGGATTGCCAACCACCCGGGTGTCATCCGTGACATGCACCGTCACGCCTTCGATGACCCAATCGCCGATGACGCCCGTTTTCGGTCGCTGCTGAATTTCTCCGGCGAAGGAAATTCGGGGGGCGGCCACAACCTGCACGCCGAGGGCGTTGACAGAGCCATCCTCATTGGGCTCGCCATACCCCTTCACCCATGAGCCGACCTGAACATCGGCGTCGTCGGGGACGATGTCGGTCTCGTCGCTAACCCAGACAGTCCAGGTTTGTGCCTCGCCGTTGTGTTCTAATCTGCTGGTGACCACCCACATGGTTGGGTCGCCTTCATTGCCCGGTTCCTGAATCTCGGTGATGAAGCCCGAGAAGACCACTCGATCTTGCGGGGGCGTGTTGGGGATTTTGTGGATGCTTCGGGCCATGAGAGACCCGTCATCGGCAACCTGTGCGAACGCGATCACCTGATCGCCCACCTCTGGATGCCCGATGATTTTGGTGTCCTCATTCACGCCGACTTCGCGTCCGTCGATGACCCAAAGCGTGTCGCTGATAGATTCGACGACGCCGCGAACGATGGCGTATCGAGTTGGGGAAGTCACCACGATGCGGGCGGCGACCAGACCATCGGATGTGGGCGCGGCCCACACCTCCGCCACATCGCCCACGTGGGGTTCATCCCCCTCGATGACGGTGTCCTCGGTGATTTTCACCCTCTGATAAGCGATTACCCAGGAATCATCATTCATCTCCTGGATGCGTCCCCTGAAATGCACCTCATCGGGGGCGTCTTTCACGAGGATGCGGGTGGCGATCAGGCCCTCGGGCGTGACATTCGCCCACACCTTCACCATATCTCCCACATCTGGCGCGTCTCCTTCGATGACAGTGTCGGCGGTGATTTTAACGCTCTTTTCGCCCGCCGGGGTCTGGATCACCCAGGCGTCCTCGGCCATCTCCTTGATGATGCCGGGGAAGAAAATGGCGTGTGCGCCGGGCGTCACCACGATGCGCCTGGCCACCAGGCCGTCGGCGGTCTCGTTGGCCATCACGTCGGCAATGTCGCCCACGTCGGGCTCATCGCCCAGGATGACGGTGCTTTCGACGATGAGCACGGTCTTGCCATCCACCACCCACCGGGCGTCGGCGATCTCTTCGATGACGCCGGTGAAGTGAACCTCGCGCTGGTCCTGCATCTTCCTGATGGAAAGCGCCAGCAGCACGCCATCCGGTTTTTGTTTGGCTATCACCTGGACATAATCGCCGAGCAAAATGGTGGCGGGACTGACGTTGAAATAAGTCTGGTGCGAAACATGCACCGTGCGGCCATCGATAACCCAGTCGCCCGGGATGGTTGCGTCTTTGCGCTCGACATGCCCGGTGAATTCGACGATGGTCGTCAGCGCTTCGGGATCAGGCGCCGGAAGCGCGTCGTGATCTGGCCGCCCGGCCGCGAATGCGCCAATGGGCGTTAGCAATGCGATAGCCATGAGCGCCAGCATCATGCCAAACCAGATTGTTTGCTTTTTCATATTTTTTCCTCCCTGGATGTGATAACTTGGGAGCCAGATTGATTCGACAGACGCATCGGCTTGTCATTCTGAGACGAAGATGGCAAGTAACTATACATCTCCCTCTGTAAGACGTTTTTACCACTAAGGCACAAAGTCACAAAGACACGAAGAAAATTTTTTATTTTCCCCTTTGTGCCTTAGTGTCCTTAGTGGTTTTTGCCGGGTGCGTCCTATTTCGGTTGAAGAAACAGCAACGCCGCCAGCGCCGGGGGATGAAGTCCCCCGGCTAGAAACAGCGCCCCTTCGGGGCTAGCCGGATTTATCCGGCGCTGTTTTGTAGCCCGGCG
>JALWDV010000575.1 GCA_027036755.1 Anaerolineae bacterium | reverse complement strand
CGCTAAGCGCCTAGTACACGAAGGCCGAAATGATTGTATGGTTTGTTATGATAATGCGCCGCGCCGGATGTGCGATCCGGCGCACTTTTCCCGCTCAACCCGCCGGATCGCATATCCGGCCGGGCGCAAGCGCAAGCAGCCAACTATACAATGACTTACGCCTCCTTGCACTAGCTCAAAGGTGCGACGCACTTGAAACAGGGAGAAGTGCGTCGCACCTGTAGGCGACTTCATCGCCGGGCGGACGTGGCAGCCACCACTATTGCCGATTGAATTGCGGCCGCTTGACGCGCAAACGCCCGAGCGAGACGCCCGGGCGTTTGGTTAGTCGATAGGGGATGGGAATTAGTTGATTCCGCCCGCTTCGATGAGCTGATCGGGCGTGACGATGGCTCCGTACTTCTCCTTGAGCGCGGCCAATTCGGCCCGCTGCTTCTTGTACACCTCGAACAGACGCGGGGGAATGCGGATCTCCTTGCTATACGCCTCGGCCTGCAAATCGATGCGCCCGATGAGGTTATCGATGTAGAGGGAGAACTGCATGTCGTACAGCTCGCGGGGATATTCCTTGTCGATGATGTCCGCGAAAAGCTGTTTCAGATCATCGTAAAGGGGCAGGAAGCCGATGGGCGTCTCGATGGCGCCCACCTCACCGTGGGAGCGTCGCTCCAGCCAGGAAAGCCACACCCGCACATCGCGCTTTTCGCCCAGCAAGCCCTTGCCCGAGCCGCCCCGGGCCTCGTGGGTGAGGAAGTAGTTGAGCCCGGACATAAGCGGGCGGTTGCCCTCGCTGAATTTGGGCGAGTTGAAGAACTCGAACTGAGCCTTCATGTAATCGCCCAGTGCGCCGGGAATGAAAGGCGAATTGGCCCAGGGCTGCCGCCGCACGCCCTTGGCGCCGATCTCAGTGGCCGTGGCCGCAGAGACGATGGACGCGCCGATGGCGACGCCCTCGTCCGCCGTTTTTGCCACCCACACCGGGGGCATGGTGTCGGCATCGCGACCCGAATAGGTGATCACCTTGACATGCGCACCGGCCGGACTCTCTGCGATCTCGCGATTGTAGTTGGCGATGGCCTCGGCGGGCACAGTCACCCGGGCGTTGGGATGCGAGATGGGGATGGGATTGCCATTCGCATCGGTCTTGCCCTTCCACCATTTACCCTGGAAATTGACGCCCTCCTCGGGTGGATCGTCACAGCACCCATCCCAGTAGGGCACGCCATCTTTGATGAGCACATTGGACCAAATGACCTCGGCGCCCTCTTCGCGCAGACACTTCATCAGGTAAGGATCGCCCTCCCAGTTGACATCCTTGACGATGCCGAAGATGCCTTTTTCGGGATTGATGGCCCGCAGCGTGCCGTTGGATTCTTCGATCCAGAGCTGGGCCAGATCGTCGCCGATGAAATCGGAGCCCACCATGGCCGTGGTGGTCTTGCCGCAGCCCGAAGGCGCTGCCCCCGCGAAGAAGGTCTTGCGTCCGCCCGGCCCGGTCATGCCGGTGATGAACATGTGCTCCGAAAGCTCCTCGCCCACCTTGAAGTAAGTGGCCAGATCCACCGCGAAGCGGTGATTGCCCTTCTTCAGTAGCAGCGTATTGCCCGCGTAGGTGCAGAAAGTGCTGTAAGTGGTCAGCCAACTGCGATCCATGAACACCCGCGCGTTGGGCAGATCCTCCGGTCGATTCGGGCCTTGCGAATGGAGATTCTTGAACAGCACGCCCGCCCGCTCGATTTCGGCGTCGAACTGGTCGTACGCATTGCGATAGAGGATGTTGGCGCTGTGCATCACATAGGCCGAACTGGTGATCTCCAGCGCAGGGACTGCAGCCTTGGCGCCGATAGGCCCCCGCGAATAAAATCCCACCAGCATCGTCATCCCTTCCATGATGCCGACCATGTACTTCTGCACATAGTCGTAGGCCGCGTCCCGCGCGATTTTCTTGGCCAGCACGCTGATATCTTCGCCCGGATTGACGATGTAGAAGGTGCGATCGATGATGCGGGCCTGCTCTTCGGGCAGGTCGAAATGGATGGTGTGGTCGGGCATCTTCAGCGGTTCTTCTTCCTTGCGTTCCAGACTGAATTGCCGCACCCACTCGACGTCCTCGGGCGAGCCGGTGTTGATGAAGATGTTGTCGGGGTTGCACATGGCGATGGAATTGGCGATGGTCAGCAGCGCTTCCTCGTTCTTGATCCGCGCCAGTTTCGCCTGATTTTCCGCGTCCAGCCTCTGAGCAAACAAGGCCTGGGCCTCATCCAGGGTGTGAATGCCGCCGATATCGGTGAGAATATCGACGCCCTTGCGTAGTTCTAGCATGTTGCTCTCCTTATGATGCGTGAGGGGTGAATGATGGGGGACGTTCAATCGTTGTTTTTTGCGTGCGGTTGTCAGCAGGGCGGCGTCTTGCAATGATTCACGACATCGTTACAGCATGATGACATTTGACGTTTGACGCTTGACGTTCCAGGCATGTCGCCTTTTTCGATTCTTGCCTTCAAGGCTTGACATGTGAGCTGTAATAGTCACCAGATTTCTATCTCGTATGCTGCGACGATGCAATCCAGACGCCAGGTTTCCAGCGAATCCATGGCCTTTTCCAACTGGCGATGCACCAGGCCCGGGTCGTTGGACACGGTGACCAGCACCAGGGTGGCCCGATGCCACTCATCCAGCGTATCCACCTCGGCCACTGCCAGGTTATAGCGCTGGCGCAGTCGGGCGATGACCGATTTCACCACCCGCCGCTTGTCCTTGAGCGAAGCGCTGGCCGGGATTTCCAGTTCTACCGTGGCCGAACCGATGGGCATGGGAATTCTTTGCTTCTTTTTTCCTTTGCGTCTTGGCGACTTTGCGTGAGATCAATTTGGGTGTGTCCAAAATGAGTTGGAAAGTTAAAATAGTCCCTTCATTGGCTGGGCGCTTCGCGCCCGCCGCCAACGCCGGGGGATAAAGTCCCCCGGCTAGAAACAGCGCCCCTGCGGGGCTAGCCGGATTTATCCGGCGCTGTTTTGTAG
>JALWDV010000574.1 GCA_027036755.1 Anaerolineae bacterium | reverse complement strand
ATTTGCAATCCAGCGGGCTCCTCCCCCTGCAAGGCGTCAGCCGAAGCGGGGGGAGGCCGGGAGGGGGGCTTGTCACCAGGCCAAATTTGAAATTGCTGGACGTGTTTGGAGGGAATTTGACATTGTCAAAGTAGTTACGATTTGAGAGACATTATACGCAATTTCCTCCCACCCCGCATCCCCGACGATGATCTGCACCCGACCGCCATGCGTTTTCATTCACATCCCCAAGACCGCAGGCCAAAGCATCGAGCGCGTCTTTTTGCAGTGGGCGGGATTGAGCTGGGATGATCGAGCTGCGTTGCTGTTGCGTCCCAATGATGATCCGGCCAAAGGCCCGCCGCGGCTGGCGCATCTCAAGGCGCGGGATTACGCGCGGCTCGGCTATTTGACCCAGGCCGACTTCGACGCGGCCTTCAAATTCGCGTTCGTGCGCAATCCCTGGGCGCGCGTGGTTTCCTTCTATCACCATCTCAGCGCCGGGAAAACCTTCCGCGAATATGTGATGGGCGAATTCAGGGAGCGCACATGGCGGGAGATGGCGTGGTTCGTGGGGCCGCAACGCGATTTCATCTACGATGAAGCGGGCGCGCTGCTGGTGGATTTTGTGGGGCGCTTCGAGCGCCTGCAGGACGATTTCGATGAGATATGTCGGCGATTGGGGCGGCCTGCCACGCCGCTGCCCCGGGTGAATCAGGCGGCGGATCATCGCAAGCTCTACTGGGGCGGCGATCTCCGCAAGATGTTGCGCTCATGGCGCAAGCGTATGACCAGGCCCGCCCCCCGCTTTTCCCGTTATCAGGATTATTACGACGCGGACACCCGGGCGCTGGTGGCTGGACTCTATCACGTGGATATCGAACTCTTTGGCTATCGATTCGATGAAACCGAATGAGGCGTTGACATGACCGAAAAGTATGAATATCGCATTTTGGATGACGAAGCCCGGGCCGAAGCGCCGGGATCATTCGCGCGGCTTTCTGCCGGCGTGACGCACTACGAGCTGGCCGGGCCCGAAGACGGCCCTCCCGTCGTTCTGGTGCACGGCTTCTCCGTCCCGAGCTACATCTGGGATCCCGTCTTCGAGGCTCTCTCTGCGGCGGGCTTTCGGGTGTTGCGCTACGATCTGTTCGGCCGCGGCTTTTCCGATAGGCCCGAAGCGCGCTACGACCGGGAGTTTTTCGATAGCCAGTTGGCCGAACTGGTGGACGCTCTGGCCATTCCTCGCCCCTTGGGCCTGGCCGGGCTTTCTATGGGCGGCCCCATCGCAGCCGTGTTCGCCGCGCGTCGCCCGGAGCAGGTGAGTCGGCTGGCGCTGCTGGACCCCGCGGGATTGCCCATGCCCGAACCCCTGTCCATCAAACTGGTCAAACTGCCGGTCATCGGCGAGTGGCTCATGGCCCGCATCGGAGACAAGGTGCTGCTGGGCAATCTTGCCAGAGACATGAAAACGCCCGATGAGGCGTACATCGAAAAATTCAAGACGCAGATGCAGTTCAAAGGCTTCAAGCGGGCGCTGCTGGCCACCATGCGCTCGGGCGTTCTCACCGATGCGTCGGACGCATTCAGGGCGGTGGGGCGTCGCGGCATCCCCACGCTGTTGATCTGGGGCGAGGAGGATCAGGTGGTTCCCTTCCTTCACAATGAGATCGTGCGCCAGTTCATCCCCCAGGCTGAATTCCACGCCATCCCGGAGGCCGGGCATGTGCCTCATCTCGAAAGGCCCGATGTGGTGAATCCCATCCTCATCGATTTCTTCCAATAAAGGTAACTGCTAACGTATGCCAGTTGGTTGGCTTCTTTCCCTCAAACCTGACAGGTTCTCGTAACCTTGGCGGTAAGATGTGCGGTTTTTGGCCAGCAACGAAGCATGTAAGGCTCTGAATCGTAGCCAAAGGAACCTGTCAGGTTAATTCAAGCGAAAACGACCTTAGCAGTTACCAATAAAACTCACAAGAGGCAAGGATCTCGATACTCGCTGCGCTCGTGTTCAGGGGAGGGAGACGTCCATCTGCTTCACAAATTGACAAAACGATGGACTCCTCCTCCTGCAAGGCGTCAGCCGAAGCGGGGGGAGGCCGGGAGGGGGGCCTGTTGTCCCGCGCGGCTACTGCTGCGCCTCCCAATAATCGAGGATGGCCGCCAGTTGGGCCACGCCCGTATCACTAGTGATGCGCAGACGCTTGAGTTCGAAGAGATGCTGGTTATCTTGCACCACGCCCGGGGGGGTGGTGGTCACCGCTCCCCAGAATCCGGCGGAGTGGAAGACGTCGATCACCAATTGATCGTATGAGCCGGCAGGATAGGCGAGCACGCGTGGCTTCTTGTGCAGATTGGCCTCGATGGTCTCACTGCTGCCCAGCGCCTGCCACACCAGAAAATCCACATCCTTTCCTTTGAGATCGGGATGGTTGCGGCTGTGAGAGCCGATCTCCATGCCCGCGGCGTCCATTTCCTTCAATTCATCCCAGGTGGCGTAGCGGGCGTAGGCGGGATCGGTCGCGGCCAGGTCTGCGAAATCGGTGATGATGAAAAAGGTTCCCATCATGCCATGATCGCGCAGCGCGGGAAAGGCGTTCTCATAGTTGTCGAGATAGCCGTCATCGAAGGTGAGAATGATGGGCTTCTCGGGCAGTTGGGGGACGCCCCGTTGCAGGTAGCTGATCAAATCCTGCAAGGGGATGGTTTGGTAGCCCTGCTCCTGGAGGAAGTCGAGATGCCGCCGGAAGACGTCGGGCGGCAGCGAGAGCCCGCGACGATAGACGTCCGCATCGGTCGGGGGGATGGAGATGTAATGATACATGAGGATGGGAACCCGGGCGCTGCGAAATTGCCCGTCGGGCGTGGGGCCCGGCGTGGGCGTAGGGGTGGGCGTGATGGTGGGCGAAGGGGTGATGGTTGGAGTTGGCGATGGCGTGACGGTGGCGGTGGGCGTGTCAGTCGGCGCGGGTGTGGCGGTGGCGGTTGGGGCCGTCAGCGAAGTTTGCGAGATGACCAGGGTGTCGGCGGGCGCGGGCGTGCGAGACGCGGGCGCACACCCGCCGAC
>JALWDV010000573.1 GCA_027036755.1 Anaerolineae bacterium | reverse complement strand
GGCATGGGAGGGGGTGGGGATTTGGGATTTGGGATTGGGGGGTTGGGATTTGGGATTGCGGATTGCGGATTGCGGATTTGGCGGCGCTCATCGCCTCTCGGCGTATTCGAAGCGCTGGCGCAGTTTGATGATGGCGTCGGGCGGGTAGTAGCCCTTGGGCAAAGAGGCGTTGGCGTACACCAGGCTGCGAGGCCCGATGAGCACGCCCGGATTCAGCACGCTGTTGCATCCGGTCTGCGCGCCGTCGCCCAGGATGGCGCCCAGCTTGGCCAGGCCCGTGTCGAAGGTCTCGCCATCGACCACGATCTTCAGGGTCGGGCGTTTGCCGGTGGCCGGGTCTTTGACGCTGACCACGGTGAGATTGGAGAGCTTGGTTCCCGCGCCCAGGTTCACATGCCGGCCCAGGATGCTGTCTCCCACGTAGTTGAAATGAGGCGCGGCCGCGCCCGGCAGCAGGATGCTGTTCTTCACCTCGGTGGCGTGGCCCACAATGGCCCCGGCGCCGATGAGCGCGTTGCTGCGGACATAAGCGCCATGCCGCACTCGGGCGTCCGGGCCGATGTACGCGGGCCCGGCGATGTATGCGCCCGGCTCCACCACCGCGCCCGGGCCGATGAAGATGTCGGCGCCCGGGGCCAGAAAAGCGCCCGCGGCCACCTGCCCGAAGACTTGATGTCCGCGGCCGCCCACGAGCCGGGCCAGATACGCGTTCAGCCGGGGCAGAGCCTGCCACACAAACGCAAGATCGGCGAAGAGTTCGGCGTGAGGAAAATCACCGAGATCGAAAAAATCAGAGGGGGAGAGGGATGCAGTCATGGGTTGAAATAAAAGATGAGCAGAACGGAAAACGGGACGACATCATCACAGCAGTTTCAAATTTGGCCTGCGAAAAGCCCCCCTCCCGGCCTCCCCTCGCTTCGGCTGACGCCTTGCAGAAGGAGGAGCCCGCTGGTTCGCAAATCTGCATGGCAGATGGGCGTCTCCCTCCCCTGAACACGAGCGCAGCGAGTATCGGGGGAGGGGCGGGGAGGGGGCAAAATTGCTGACATCATCATACACCGACACCCGCCAGCCAACAAAACCGCATCCCGTCAATTTCAAATGGGTGTGTCCCAAATGAGTTGGAAAGTTAAAATAATCCATTCATTAACGGGGCGCTTCGCTCCCGCCGCCAGCGCCGGGGGATGAAGTCCCCCGGCTAGAAACAGCGCCCCTGCGGGGCTAGCCGGATTTATCCGGCGCTGTTTTGTAGCCCGGCGACTTCATCGCCGGGCGGACGTGGCAAACGCTTCCAACCGAAATGGGACGCACCCATTTCAAATTTGGCCTGCGAAAAGCCCCCCTCCCGGCCTCCCTCCGCTTCGGCTGACGCCTTGCAGGGGAGGAGTCCGCTGGTTCGCAAATCTGCATGGCAGATGGGCGTCTTCCTCTCCCGAACACGAGCGCAGCGAGCATCGGGGGAGGGTCGGGGAGGGGGCAAAATTGCTGACATCATCATACACCGACACCCGCCAGCCAACAAAACCGCATCCCCGCGGCGTAAGCGGTTACAAAGGAGGGAGCAAGAAAGCCTTTGCGCACGCCCGGCGTCATGCTGCTGACAGAGAGCAAAGATTAATGACCAATGATGACTCCACTGCAAAAAGGTCATTTCACCACAGAGACACGGAGGACACGGAGAAAATAGTGGTAGTTCACAGAGAAATTCCTCTCCAAATCTCACCTTTTTCTTCCTCCGTGCACTCTGTGCCTCTGTGTTGAAGGTTTTTTCAGTACAGCCAATGATTAAAGGTAACTACTAAGGTCTCATCACCACTTTTTGCCACGAAGACACGAAGGATAACGAAGGCACGAAGTGTTTTCTTTATTTTTCCCTTCGTGCCTTCGAAAAACTTCGAGCCTTCGTGGCTTTTTGAGGCTTAAAGTCGAGTACGTTAGCAGTTACGATTAAAGGCCAAATCGTAACTGACATATGCCAGTTGGTTGTCTTTTCCCACTCAAACCTGACAGGTTCTCGTAACCTTGGCGGTAAGATGTGCGGTTTTCACCAGCAACGAAGCGTGCAAGGCGCTGAAGCGCTGCCAAAGGAACCTGTCAGGTTAATTCGAGCGAAAACGACCTTAGCAGTTGCGCCAAATCAGCGTGGTTTCCACTTTAATCATCAATCATTAATCATTGAGCAGCGCGCCCGCCACGCTTCGACATGTCGCCCGAGATGGTGTATCATTGCCTCCGAACGACAGCTTTTTCCCACGCGAAATCATGTCCGAAACCATCATGCCTCAATTTGGCGTCTATTCCGAAATCGGCAAACTGCGCAAGGTGCTGGTGCATCGGCCCGACTTGAGCCTCAAGCGCCTCACGCCCGCCAATCACGATGAGCTGCTCTTCGACGATGTGCTGTGGGTGGAGCATGCGCAAAAGGAGCACGACGCGTTCGTGACGCACATGCGGGACTGGGGCGTGCAGGTCTTTTATCTGCAAGACCTGCTCACCGAGACCCTGGCCGCCAGCAGCCAGGCCCGCGAGACCATCACGCGGCTGGTCATCACCGAAAACACCGTGGGCGTGGCCCTGGTCGAGCCTCTGCGCGCGCTGCTCATGTCGCTGGATCCCGAGGTGCTGGCCACGCATCTCATCGGCGGACTCACCAAAGGCGAGGCCCGGGCCATGCTCGACATCAGCGCATTCGAGCGGGCCTCATTGCTGGGCGTCACCACCCACGACGACGCGTTCATCCTGCCGCCCCTGCCCAACTCCCTCTTCACCCGAGACGCGTCCGCCTGGATTTATGACGGCGTCAGCATTAATCCCATGTACTACCAGGCCCGGCACCTGGAATCCTACAACGTGGGCCTCATCTACCACTATCACACCATGTTCCGCGAAGCGGAATTCAACTTCTGGCTGCCCCTGCTGAATGAAGAGGAATGCCGCTTCAACACCGAGACCTTTGGCCGGGCCAGCATCGAGGGCGGCGACATCATGCCCATCGGCAACAAGACCCTGCTGGTGGGATACAGCGAGCGCACCACGGGCCAGATGATCGAGCAGCTTGCGGCCCGTCTCTTCGCCGCGGGCGCGGTGGAGCGGATCATCGTGGCGCACATGACCCGGGATCGGGCGCACATGCACCTGGACACCGTCTTCACCATGCTGGATCACGACGCGGTCACCATCTACCCCGCGGTGGTGGAAAATATCCGGGCCTACAGTATGCGCCCGGGCGACAACGAGCGTCAATTCCACATCACCCCCGAAAAGAGCTTTTTGGACGCGGTGGCCGACGCCATGCAGGTGAAAAAGTTGCGAGTCATCGCCACCGGCGGCGACGAATATCAACAGGCCCGGGAGCAATGGGACGACGGCAACAACACCGTGGCCATCGAACCGGGCGTGGTCATCGCCTATCGCAAGAACACCTACACTAACCGGGCCATGCGGCGGGCCGGCATCCGCGTCATCGAGATCGACGGATTCGAACTGGGCAAAGGACGGGGCGGCGGCCATTGCATGACCTGCCCCCTGTTGCGAGATGGCCTTGACTGAGCAAGACAACGATTCGGGCCTGCGACCACGGTGAAAACCACATTTCCCCTCCACGGCATCTCCATCCAGTTCAGCGTCGATGACGTTCAGGCCGCTGAACGATTGGCCGCGCAGTGGCGGCCCTTCCTGGCCCAGCCCCTCGCCGACGCCCCGCCCATCCGCGTCACCCTGAGCGTGGAGGAAACCGCGCCCGGCCCGCCCGACATGCCGCAGATCAGCGCCGGGCCCGACGTCAGTTACTTTAGAGAAGGCCCCCGCCTGACCGCGCTTTTTCCTGGCTGGGGACGATTCGACGTGCAACTGGATGATGACCGCATCCACGGACGCATCGCCCGGGCCGCGGTCGCCGTCTACGGCGTCTTCGAAGACATGATCCTCATCGCCCTGGCGCCTTTGCTGCGCCGCCGCGGCTACTTTGCGGTGCACGCCTTTGCCGCGGCTCGCGACGGGCGGGCGCTGCTCATCCTGGGGGATACGGGAGCGGGCAAAACCACCACGGGCGTCAGCCTGCTGGCCCGGGGCGCACAGCTCATCGCCAACGACACCCCCCTCCTTCGGCCCGGGCCCGGGGGCGAACCGGGCCTCTACGCCTATCCCGGCCTGATCAGCGCCTATCCCGACAGCATCGCCCGCTTCCCCGAGCTGGCCCAACTCCTCGACGAAGGTCAGCGCATGAATGGCAGCGACAAGATCTCCTTCGCGGCCGAAAGCGTCTGGCCCGAGGTCTGGGCCTGGCGCGCGCGCCCCGCGGCCCTGGTCTTTCCCGTCATCGCGCCCGGTCTGGAGCGTTCCCGCCTGCAACCCATGCGCGCCTTCGACGCGCTGCAACAGCTCATCAGCCAATCCATCGAAGACTGGGACGCGGCCACCATCCCCGCGCAACTGCGGGCCCTGCGCCAACTGGTGGACGCCGCGCCCGCGTGGCGGCTGCACCTGGCCCCCGACATTCCCCGCCTGCCCGACCTGCTGCTGCCGCTGGTGGATTAGACGTTAATCCGGCGTCGTCGCCAGCACGATGGATGGCGCATCCGCCTTTGGAGCATTCTCCCAGCACGGCGGATGACGCATCCGCCTTTGGAGCATTTTCTTTCCCGCCCCCAGCCGGATGCGTCATCCGGCGTAGTCGCCAGCACCGCCCGAGTTCGACCATGACCGACGCCGCCAACCCCATCCAGCGCGACCCCACCGACCAGGAAGCCGGTTTCGAGCTCAACGACGAGTTCGAGCGGTTTCCGCAAAAGAACGAGATGTTCCGCCGCTCCTGGTGGGACCCGACCATCCGCAACGCCAAAACCGAGGCCTTTTATCGGGGACACAGCGAGCCGGTGACCATCCATCGCCGGAGCAAAGGCTATCATCAAAAGGATTACGCCATCCGCAACGCGGCCTGGCGCATCAGCGATGTACTCACCGAGGTGCGGGGAGAGGGACGCCGCGAGGGCTTCACCGATGTCTTCACCCTGCAGGGCGACGTTTCGCCGCGGCGGGCCGATTTGGGCGACCCCGAAGCCGCGGCCCGGCAGATCAAGAAAGCGGCCCGGACCCTGGGCGCGGCCCTGGTGGGAATCACCCACTATGACGAACGCTGGCAATACAGCGCCCGCTTTCACGACGGCTCGGGCGAGGAGCTGCCGCCCGAGATTCCGCCGGGCCTGGCGCATGTCATCGTGGTGGCTGTGCCCATGCCCTACGACATCATGCAAACCACGCCCTCGGCCCTGGGCAGCGCGGCCGCGGGTGTGGGCTATTCGCGAGACGCGGCCCTGCTCATCTCGCTGGCCCAATTCATCCGCGATCTGGGTTATCGGGCCATCCCCAGCATGAACGACACCGCGACCAGCATTCCCTACGCCATCAAGGCGGGCCTGGGCGAATACGGGCGCAACGGCCTGCTCATCACCAAAGAATACGGCCCGAGGGTGCGTCTGGGCAAGGTCTACACCGATCTCCCCCTGGCCCACGACCGGCCCATCCACTTTGGCGTGCAGGAATTTTGCCGCATCTGCAAACGATGTGCGGAATCCTGCCCCGCCAAGGCGCTGCCCCTGGGAGAGCCCAGCTTCAAAATCAACAACATCTCCAATCGCAAGGGCGTGAAGAAATGGTCGGTGAATGCGGAAAAATGCTTTGGCTTCTGGGCGGCGCAAAACACCGACTGCGCCACCTGCATCCGCACCTGTCCCTACAACAAGGATTATAGCAAGTGGTGGCATCGCGCGGCCCGGCGGCTGGCGGGCACGCGTCTGCGCCGCATCATCTTCGCGCTGGATGGCTACATGGGCTATGGCAAGCGCCTGCGCCCCGACATCTGGTGGGAGCGAGAACAGCAGGAGGGGCGGCCGCTGCCGTAACTTTTTCGGGCGTTGCACGTCTTCAAATGATAGAACGCAGACCAGGTGCGACGCATTTGCCGCGAGCCGTGGTCTCGGCGCATCAGGCCAGACGTTGCTCCGGTGTGGCGTCAGGCCAATGCCCGCGTTAAGTACACGTCCAGAAATTAGTTTCCTTTTCCGACCAGGCCGCCAGAGCTTCGCCCCCACCCCGGCCCTCCTCCGCTAGTCGCTTCGCTCCTTTGCAGGGGAGGGAGCCGCTGGTTTGCAAAGAATTTTTGCAGACGGAGAGGTCTTCCCCCCGCTTGCGGGGGGGGGGCGAGGAGGGGGCCTTCTCTCGCAGACGCGAAAACCTAGGAAAAAGGGAAGTAATTTTTAGACGATCACTAAGTGCGTCGCACCTTTCGGTCGCTGCGCTCCCTCGAAATGACGGAACATCTTCGGCGTTCGTCCGCGTCCCGATTTCATCCCAGGGGGAGCTTTCGCCCCTGAGCGTCATTTGCAACCTTGTTTACGCGGCCAAAACAAAAGATAAAACCCGCAAAAAATTGTTTGCGCGTGATTTCATCTGTTCGCGGCGAATAGAAAACATTTTTGCGATCTCGCAAATTACGCGCGATTTGGCGAATTCGCGTTCATTAGCGCAAAATTTTGCTTGACAGACTAACTTTTGTCTGATAGAATCCTTGCGTTGGCGCATTCTATGCAACAGGCATTATTGGAAACGCCCCATCGCGAGGCGCCCCATCCACATCAAGGATCAATGAGTAATGATTAAAGTGAAAACCACGGCGACCAGCCTTTAATCATTGCCCATTAATCTTTAATTTCTCCAGCAGCATGATGCCGGGCCCGAAAATGACCTTCTCGTTTTCGATAATGTCTCATATCCCCCTTCCCCCATTGTCTTTCGCGCTTTTTTTCAGGAGGAGCATCGTGAAATTTTCCAGGCGCACGGTTCTTTTGGCGCTCACCGCCGCGCTCATGCTGATGCTGGCCACGGGCATTGCCAGCACGCTGGCCGGGACGATGAACAATGGCGAATTGCTGAAGAACGGTGATTTCGAACAAGGTTTCAGAGCCGTCGATGGATGCGGCATGGTGGGCGTCGATTGGGGTTGCTTCACAACTGGCGGCGTCGGCGGATACGGCTTCTATGATGATCAGTGGAAGCGAGTCGTCGCTTCGGGCGACCACGCCCAGCTCATCGAGATCAACACAAAGGAAAAAGGCGGCGATCAAAATCGCACCGCGGGCATTTATCAGATCGTAAACGTGGAGCCGGGGCAGACCTATACGCTTTCTTTCAAGGGCATGATGCGGGCCAACGACCTGGACTCGGGCGGTGATCCGTGGCGTTATGTCATGCTGGTGGGCTTCAATCACCAGGGCAGCGCCAATTGGGCCGATGCTCAGGTGCAGGAAGTGAACGTTGGCCCGATCCAGGATCGCGTGAATCCCACCGGCTACTATGACGTCAAGCTGGATGTCACGGCCCAGAGCGACAAGCTGACGATTTTCATCGCTGGCCGCATGAAGTGGGGTGACTGGTACAAGGAAGCGGATTTCGACATCGACAAGGTTTCGCTCAAAGGCGTCATGCCCGAAGAACAGCCGACCGCCACGCCCGACCAGCAGCCGCCCGACCAAACGCCCGCACCGCCTCCCGCTGGCGAACTGGTCTGCGACGGCCCCAACCTGCTGCTGAACGGCGACTTCGAAGCAGGTTTCGACCCGGACGGCACCGCGACCAAATGGGGCAAATTCAACAACGGCGGCCGGGCCAATTACGGCTACTATGACGATCAATGGGACCCAGTGGTGGCTGAAGGCGCTCACGCCCAGCTCCTCGAAATCAACTCCCGGGGACACATGCCCACCGACCCGGATCGCTGGATCGGCGTTCATCAGAAGGTGGGCGGCCTGACCGCAGGAGCCACCTACCAGCTCAGCCTCAAGGCCATGATCCGCGAAGCGGAAGACCACAGCGACGAGGATATGTGGCGCTACGAGACCTATTGGGGCGTCAACAGCGGCGCGGGCAAGATCAGCAAGATAACGGAGCTGGAGAGCCTGACCGGCATTCCCGTCTCGGGCATCTACCTGCGCACCGCGCCCGGGCCCTACACCAGCTACTCGACCACCTTCCAGGCTCCGGCCAGCGAGATACGCCTGTATCTGCTGGGGCTGAAGAAGTGGGCGCAATCGGAGCGGGAGGTCAATTTCGATTTCGACGACGTGACGCTGCGGGCCTGCCGCAACGCTCCGCAGTCTGACCCCGCGGATCCGCCAGCAGATCCGCCCGCCGCTCCATCCGATTCTCAGGGCGACGCCAGCGCCAGCGACTCTGCGCAGACAGCTCCCGCCAGCAGCGGCATTTGCACCTACCTGGTGCAGCCGGGCGACTACATCTCCCTCATCGCCGAACGTTTTGGCGTGACAGTGGAATGGCTGATGACCTACAACCATCTCACCAATCCCAACCTGCTCTTCGTGGGACAGCCTCTGCAAGTTCCATGCAGCACAGAGACGGCCACAGCCCCCGCCAACGACGCGAACGAGGGGGTCAGCGTCGTCCCCGCCAGCAGCGCCCAGCCCGATGCAGTGACGCGCAATGATGGTGCGACGGTGCGGGAGCATGTCATCACGCGCGGCGAAACCCTCAGCCAGATCGCTTTCCGCTATGGGGCCAGCGTGCAGGCGCTGCGGGCGCTGAACCACATCGAAAACCCGCGGCTCATCCGCCCGGGATAGGTCATCAAGCTCCCTGCGCAATACTCCCCCCACCGCACAACATAGCCCCGGCGACATTCGTCGGGGCTTTTACTTTTGGGTGTGTCTCAAAATGAGTTGGAAAGTTAAATCCATTCATTGGCGGGGCGCTTCGCGCCAGCCGCCAGCGCCGGGGGATAAAGTCCCCCGGCTAGAAACAGCGCCCCTGCGGGGCTAGCCGGATTTATCCGGCGCTGTTTTGTAGCCCGGCGACTTCATCGCCGGGCGGGCTGAAAAAACCTTGGCATGGTTCATTCTCATTCAAAACCATCTTTGTTTTGACGTTTGACGCTTTACGTTTGACGTGCTTTGCCAGGCGTTGACCCTATTGAAATGGTAAAGCTGATGGAAGGACGATCTGAACCATGCCGGAATTTGACATCAAACACAAATTGCATTAAAATATAAGCATTCACTCATATTTCAAACATCACCTTCCCCTCCCCAGGAACGCCCGAATCGTCACATCCCCCCCGCTTTGGCTGAGAGAAGATCATGTCACAAGACAGACTTTCCATTTGCAACGATGAAAATCCAGACGCCGCCGCGGCTCGGGCGACAGAGGAGCTGTTGTTGTCGGAGGACGTCGCGGTTCGGGTTGCAGAGATGTTCAAGGCTCTGGCCGACCCCACCCGGGTGCGCATCATTGGCCTGCTGGCCCACGCCGAATTTTGCGTGGGGGATCTGGCCCGCACCTTGGGCATGACCCAACCAGCGGTCTCGCACCAGTTGCGCGTGCTGCGCAATCTGCGCATCGTGCGCGGACGCAAGGAAGGACGGCGCATCTTCTACACCCTGATGGATGAGCATGTCCACGATCTCTTCGATCAGGGCCTGGCCCACATCCGCTTTGGCTGACAGCTATTTTTTATTTGGGTGCGTCCTATTTCGGTTGAAGAAACAGCAACGCCGCCAGCGCCGGGGGATGAAGTCCCCCGGCTAGAAACAGCGCCCCTGCGGGGCTAGCCGGATTTATCCGGCGCTGTTT
>JALWDV010000572.1:933-3058 GCA_027036755.1 Anaerolineae bacterium | reverse complement strand
ATATATATATATATCGCGTTACAGATATATAGTCCACTTCTTGCGTTATTTAACTGGACTGCCAATCTGTGTTTTTGTGTGTCTCTGTATAATCCAGCAACTGTTAGGCATATATTAAACAAATATCCACCTAGTGTGTGTGTGTGTTTTAGATTGTGTTACATAAATAAATAATTGCACCGGCACGGAGTAAAACTTGTGCGTTCGTGGCGTGATTGAATGCTCCCCCCGTCCCAGGGCTACTTTCACATGCATAATCAGTATAAAACTAAAGGTTGCATTCCGGACAATGTTACTCAGTGGACCGAGGGGTGTTTGTTTCACTGTTTGTTTGTGTTTGTTGTCCTGAATAAGGAACTTCATCCATAGACACTTGTTCTTAATCAATGTTAGGTTTCCTGGTCTAATTTATAAAATAGTCCAATACACACACACACACACACACACACACAAACACACACACACACACACACACACACACACACACACACACACACACACACACACACACACACACACACACACACACATATATATATATATATATATAGAGAGAGAGAGAGAGAGAGAGAGCTAGAGAGAGCAAGAAAGAGAGAGAAATGGGATGGAAGTTTATAAGTATATTGATTCCTGACATTACCTTTCAGCATGCGACAAGTTTGTATTTTATTGTAAATACAGAAATATGTTAAACAGATCACACTACATAAACGTAATTGCTTCGACTCTCACTAGGAGAGAGCTAGAACCAAAAGTAGCCCGGTTATATATTTACCTGATTAATTGTTTATCGATCTCGCTGCAGTACGCAGGTAGATCATTTTTGTAACACCATGCCAGGTTTATGACACTGTTTTATGATATCCTGCCGACATGCCGGAGATTATTAACATAACACTAGCTGTGTTATGTAATGTTTACAAGCTGCCAGTAACACATAAACCAATAAAATAATAAAACGAGCCAATAATGGTGCTAGCGATGTACTTAAGTAAACACTTCAAGAAAACATTATTTAATAATGTTATCCGTTAAGTATATAGGCCTGACCAGCAAAACAGAAGTAAACATAACCTCTGTAAACGGACCACTCAAGATACTGGTCAAAAGTGGTCAGTTTAGGGAGGTATTCGTTTTATATTCTGGGTACACTGTTAAACAGGAGATTGCTTATAAAATTTGGTATCTTACTCTTATTTTGCACAGGATTTGACTTCAACTGTTTTAGCTTGAAGCATTTCCTCAGCAGTGCAAAAATGTTTATAAATTCCACTCAGACCCTACTTAATGAAAATTCTTAAATTCTACCTTATCTGAGCAGTTCGTATATTCTTGACATGTTGTGTCCGCGCGCATGTGTATGTTTGATTGTTTGTTTGTTTGTTTAAAGGCTAATTTAATGGATCATTTAATGAAATTAAATATTCATATAATACTATTAAGTTTTGTTACAATAAAAAAAGCAACTGAATATTCTATTATACTGTATATAATGATATATGCGCGTTTGTAAAACTTACACTAATACACATTAGTGGCGTAAAAATATTTCAGTGCTTTAACAAAATAGTATGTTTTCCTGTTTTAAATTATTTATGACAGTAACTCATCACGTATAATCCTGTTTTTCCTTTCTAATTATTACAGTCAACATGGCTCGGAAAATCTCGCCAATCTTCGGTCGGTGTGACGTCACATCTTGTAACGATGAGCCGATCACCGCATTCGAGGCACGCACGTGCTTCAAGCACCGGAAGTGACGGCAATAAACCTCTGGATCTAACATCGAATCGAGCTGGAAATAGCAAGAACGGGACAACTAAGGACAGTGGCGCCGCCTATGTTGGCAAGCGAACAGGTGCTAATAAGGCCAGTGCTTCTGCGCAGAATGTGTCGACTGAGCGACAACTGACCGGAAACGCTGTCTCGGGTGATAAAAGCGGCACGCGCGGAAACGACCAAGAACAGTCTAGTGGGTCACGTGTTCGTACTCCAGCCGGAAAGGACTCCATCCGGCGAACAGATACTGCTTCGGATGATGACGTCAGACCAGCAGATCACGACCATGAATCACGTGACGGTAACAACGATAGCGAGAGCCCTGACGGGACGGATAAGGTAAACA
>JALWDV010000572.1:0-923 GCA_027036755.1 Anaerolineae bacterium | reverse complement strand
TTAAAGGAGCTAAAGAGGCAAATATCAAAGCTCATAGCTATCGTTTAGCAGGAAACTCTTGTCTAGCAGGAGATGTAATGGGAGACTACTCGTTTGATAAACCATTAAAAGTTGGTGACAAAATAGCAGGTCGTGACGGTAACAAAGATAGCGAGGTCCCTGACGGGACGGATAAGGTAAACAAACGACAACTGAGCGATAATCAAGGACGAACAAAGACCAAGAGCATAGCCGAGAAGGCGCGGAGATTGTCCCGAGCGAAACATTCGTGTCAAACCTCCAAGCATAACGCCGAACCTACGGAGAACGATAAACATGACGTCAGCGGACAGGACAGCGCCGATTCCAATGGCGAATCCCTGAAGAGGGAATCGACGTACGTGAAACCGGAACCGAGCATCCTAACCGCGGAACATCCGATGAAACGGGAAAGGGTTTCCGGTGACAGCGAAACTTCGCCGAAAGAGAAATCAGTAGGCGACATCACGGGCAAATCCAGAACTGAGAATAGCGCGTCAAGTCCGTACAGCGTTGTGGAATACGTTTACAGCAGCGACAAAGGCAAAACCAGGGATACGAAGTCGAGCGACAACAATAATCAGACGATTGAAGACGTCGCCTCGAACTTCATGAAGAGAATGGAACGGTTGGAGGAGGAGAACACGAGCCTGTTGGCCGACAACAGGCGACTATTGGACAAGCTGAAGTCAGCCGACGAAACGGAGGAGAAACTCATCAACGAGGTTCACGTGCTGAAGGGAGAATACGCCGATCTGACGATCGATTATCATAACGTCAAAGATGAAAATCTGGCGCTAGTTAGACGATTGGCCGACGCAAACAAGGAGAGAGATTCGCTGAAGAAGGCATTGCAGGAAGAAGTGGCCTCCTTAACTGAGGAGATCAAGTCACTGGAGGAAGAA
>JALWDV010000571.1 GCA_027036755.1 Anaerolineae bacterium | reverse complement strand
ACGTCCGCCCGGCGATGAAGTCGCCGGGCTACAAAACAGCGCCGGATAAATCCGGCTAGCCCCGCAGGGGCGCTGTTTCTAGCCGGGGGACTTCATCCCCCGGCGCTGGCTGCGCTACATTTTCTTCAACAGAAATAGGACGTCCCTAAACGAAAAGATGGCGGTAAAACGGCGCGCCATTGCAAGCACCCCTACAACGCAATCGTTCCTGTGCGTTTGCCCAAAGCGGGCATCTCTGCTAACCTTTAATCAACGGCAACTATGCAAGCTTGCATGTCATACCTCGCAGGCCGGAGCCGCCGACGAGCGACACGCCAGGATCGTAAAACGTCAAGCGTCAAACGTCATTCTGCTGCAACGATGTCATGGCTTATTGCAAGTCGTTGCGCTGTCGACAATCATCTGACGTTTTACGTTTTACGCATGACGTGCATTGGAGCGGAGGCCAGCGTTGCTTTGGCGGGCGTTTTCTCGCCGGGACCTGTGTAGTTGCCAACCAACAGCATCTCGGGCTGTCTTTCAAACCAAACGACGTCATCCTCCTCGAACCATCTTCACACCGGAGGCGCCTTATGCGCGTGGCGGCTATCATCCTGGCAGGCGGCGAAGGGTCGCGATTGACGGTGCTTTCAGAGCATCGCGCCAAACCATCAGTGCCTTTCGCCGGCAAATATCGCATCATCGATTTCACTATCTCAAACTGCATCAATTCACAGATTTTCGATGTCGCCGTGCTGACGCAATATCGCCCTCATTCGCTGAATGAGCATATCGGCATCGGCAAGCCCTGGGATTTGGACCGCAATCAAGGCGGCATTCGGTTGTTGCAGCCTTATCGCGCCCGGGGAGAGCAGGGCTGGTATGAGGGCACCGCGGACGCGGTTTATCAGAATCTGGATTATCTGGAAAACAGGGACGCCGAGGGGGCGCTGATCCTTTCGGGCGATCACATCTACAAGATGGATTATCGAAAGATGATCGATTTTCATCATCAGAAAGGGGCGGATCTGACGGTGGCGGTGATGAATGTGCCCCTGGAGGAGACGGATCGTTTCGGCATTATGACCACCAACAAGAAGGGCCGGGTGCTGGAATTCCACGAGAAGCCCAAAAATCGGGATAAGGGCACGCTGGCCAGCATGGGCATTTATCTTTTCAACACCGAGGTGCTGATTCAGCGCTTGCAGGAGCTTCATCCCAAATATCACGATCTCGATTTCGGCAAGCACGTCATTCCCGCCATGATCGGCGAAGACAAGGTGTATGCGTATCAGTTCGACGGCTATTGGGTGGATGTGGGCACTATCGACGCTTACTGGCGCACCTCCATGGAGCTGTGCGAGCCCGATCATCCTCTGGATTTGTGGGACGCCCGCTGGCAAATCCGCACCCGCAGCCAAGAGCGCCCGCCTGTCAAGACCAGCGTTTCGGGCAGGGTCACCCGCTCGCTGGTGAGCAATGGCTGCATCATCCAGGGGACGGCGTATCGCTCTGTGCTCTCGCCCGGCGTGGTCATTTCTCCGGGCGCGGTGGTGAGGGAATCCGTCATTATGAACGACGCCATCGTGGGCCCGGGCGCGGTGCTCACCCGCGTTGTGGTGGACAAGCAGGTGGTGATCGGCGCAGGAGTCCGTCTGGGCGGCGAAGGCGCTGACGCCATCCCCAATGACGAAATGCCCGATAAACTGACCACCGGCGTCACCGTGGTGGGCAAGGGCGCTTACATCCCCGACAATGTGCATATCGGCCGCAATGTGCTCATCGACGCGGACGTGGCCGAGGACGTCTTCGATGGCCACAAGAACATCCCCGATGGGGCCTCGGTGCATCGCTCGGGCGTCCATCTCCCCGCATCCAGCCCCGAAACGCAATCTGCAGAGGAGGCGTCAGCATGAATAACGTCATCGCAATGATTTTGGCCGGGGGCGCAGGCCCGGGCCTGGCCGCGCTCACCGCCCGCCGTCCTGAATCCGCCGTGCCCTTCGCTGGCAAATACCGGGTCATCGATTTTCCCCTATCCAATTGCGTCAATTCCGGCATCTACAACGTGGCCGTGCTCACCCAGTACATGCCGCGGCCTCTCAACGAGCATATCCGCTCGGGCAAGCCCTGGGATCTGGATCGCTCCAGCGGCGGCGTGCGCCTGTTGCAACCCTATCAGACTCGCCCGGGCGAGGGACTGTGGGAGAAAGGCTCGGCCGACGCCCTGCGTTTCAACCTGGATGTGGTGGAGGAAAGCGGCGCCAGCCAGGTGCTGGTGCTTTCGGGAAATCACATCTACAAGATGAATTATCAGCATCTCATCGAATTTCATCGCAGCCGCAAGGCCGATGTGACCATCGCCGTGCGCCCGGTGGGCCCGCATCAGACCTATCGCTACGGCATGGTGGCCACCGACGCGGACGGGCGCATCACAAAATTCGAGGAAAAACCCCGCCGCACCCGCTCCACCCTGGCGAGCATGGGCATCTATGTCTTCGACGCGGATATGCTGGCAGATTGTCTGACCGGGGCGGGCCAGCGGCGCCATGATCTCGGCGGCAAGATCATTCCGCAACTGGTGAACAAAAAACGCGTCTACGCCTATGAATTCGAGGGCTATTGGGCCAATGTGGGAGCCATCCCCGCATATTTCGAGGCCAACATGGCGCTCTTGGCGGATATTCCGGCGCTGGATTTGAATGATCCGCGCTGGACGATCCACACGCGATCGGAGCAATATCCGCCCGTGTGGTTCAGCGATGACGTGCGCACGCACACCAATCTCTTCAGCGATGGCGCTCGCATCTGGGGCGAGGTCACCCGTTCGGTCATCGGGCCGGGCGTCGTCATCGAGCCGGGCGCGACGGTCACCGACAGCATTATTATGAACGACGCCATCGTCAAAAGCGGCGCTGTTGTGGATCGGGCGATTCTGGATAAGAGCGTGGTGGTGGGCGCGAAGGCCGTCGTCGGTTTTGGCGATGACAATCATCCCAACCCCGCCATGCCCGGCATCCTCAACACGGGCGTCACCATCGTGGGCCAGAAGAGCCGCATTCCCGAAGGCGTGCGACTGGGCCGCA
>JALWDV010000570.1 GCA_027036755.1 Anaerolineae bacterium | reverse complement strand
TTCGTTATGTGGTGAGCTGCCGCTCATGGCGACTGCTGAGCCAACATTCAAGACAGCGTTCGTCAGTTTTGCAGCCTTGGCCGCTGGACCTGGCCCCCACCCCGGCCCTCCCCCGCCAGTCGCTTCGCTCCTTTGCAGGGGAGGGAGCCGCTGGTTTGCAAAGTTTTTTGCAGACGGAGAGGTCTTCCCCCCGCCAGCGGGAGGGGGGAGCGAGGGGGGACCAGCCGCCAGGCCAAATTCGAAATTAGTGACCATGACGCTTGACGTTTGACGTTTGACGCCCATATCCTCTTTCTCATGCCCACCCTCGATCAATTTCTCACCTGGACGCACAGCCTGAACAACGCCGCGCTCATCTTCCCCAGCGCGCTATTCGTCGCGGCCATGCTCGTCTTCAGCGATTGGCGTTGGGCGCTGGCCGCCTTCGCGGGGGTGAAAGTGCTGGCGGGCATTCTGCTCCTGCAGCTCATGCCGCCCGAATGGGCCTTGCAGCAATGGGTCACCGGCGGCCTGATGGCCATCATGTGGTTCCTGGCCGCCCGCCGCGTCGATGTGGTGCGCCGCAAACAGACCGGCGCACCCTGGTGGAAGCCCGAATGGCGCTTCAATCCCTCGACCTGGATGCGCCTCAGCTTCGTCCTCCTGCTGCTCACAGGCATCTACACCGCGCGGCCCTACGCCCCCATTCCCAAACTCCCCGCAGATCTGGCCCGCTACGCCACCTTCCTGGCCCTGGCGGGATTGACAGCCCTGGGCCTGGGGGATCGTCCCATGCGCTGGGGCTTTGGCCTCAGCCTGTGGCTGCTGGCCGCGTCCTTCGGCATTCACGCCCTCCAGGTCACAGCCGACACGGTGGGATTGATCGCGGGCACGGAGCTGCTGCTGGGCTTCGTTATCTCCTACCTCATCGTGGTGGATGGGGCGCGATTCTGGCCCCGACCGGAGGAAGCATGAGCCTGCTCGTCTTCCTGCTGATAACCCTGATCTTCCTCAGCCTCGTCGCGGGCCTGTTACGCCGCATCCCCCTGCTCGCGGGCCTGATTGTCGCCATGGGCCTGGGCTGGCTGGCCTGGGGGCTGTGGCACGCGCCCCTGGAGGGCAACATCGTGATGCTGGGCCGCACGCTGGTGCAAGATCGGCCCAACCAGCTTCTCGCCTTCGGCTTCCAGCTCACGCCCGCCATACGCGCCCCCATCCTGCTGCTGCTGTTCTGGGGGGCCATCTTCGCCCTGACCGCGGGCCTGATCAAAACCGAACGCATCTTTTACCCCGCCGTTCCCGTTCTGCTGGCCGCGCTGATTCTCTTCCTCAGCAGTGCGCCGCTGCTGTGGGCGCCCCTGTGGCTGATGCTGGCCGCGGTGCTCATGGCCTTCATCGCCCAGGGCAACAAACCCCGCTCCGCCCGGGCCGCGTTGCGCACCCTGCTGGCCCCCATCCTCGCCTTCCCCTTCTTTCTCTTCACCGCCTGGGTTTTCTCGCAATCAGCCATCGCGGCCGATGATCCGCGGCTGTGGAACAACGCCTGGAAATCCCTCATCATCGGCATGTTGATTCTCACCTCGCCCGTTCCCCTGCACGGCTGGATCACCGCGCTGGGAGAATCATCGCCCGCATTCGCCGGGGCATTTCTGGTGGGCGCGTGGCAGATCGCCATCTACACCTTCCTCCGCCGCCTGTTTTTCGCCTATCCCGCCATCACCGACTTTGCAGACCCGGGGCTGTGGCTGCCCTGGATCGCGGTCATCCAAATGCTGTGGGCGGGCGTATTCATGTTCGGCAGCCAGCGGCTGGGCCAGTTATGGGGCTATCTGCTGCTGTGGACGTATGGCGCGGCCTTTCTGGCCTGGGGACTCACCGGAGAACTGGGCAACGAGGCCATCTTCTGGCTGTTTCTGGTCGCGCCCCTGGCGCTGACCCTGGCCGCTGCGGGCCTGCAAAGCATCGTCCATCGCTTTGGAGAAAACCCGCCCTACGAAAAACTCAACGGCGTCGCCGAACGCCTTCCCCTTTCCACCCTGGGCTTCATCGCCGGCGGCCTCTTCCTTCTGGGATGGCCCCTGGGAGCGCTCTTCCCCATGAGGCTGGCAACCTACCAGGTGGCGGAATACCGGGCGGGCGACATCTTCCTATGGGCGATGCTGGCGCTGACGCTGGGCGTCCTGGGCCTCATCCGCGCGGCCCGGCGTCTGACCTCGCCCGTGCAGGATGTCACCCTCGAACGGGAATCGGGCATCGCCGCCTGGACCATCGGCCTTCTGCTGGCCGCGGGCGGCGTCATCGCCCTCAATCCGGGCCTGCTCACCCCCATCGCCGAGCAAATGCTGATCTGGTTCAACATGATGTAGCGAACGAGACGGAACGCAGACGCGTCCGGCCTGGCCGACCGCGCCCATCACCGCATCCATGGCAGCCAAAGCCGGGCCCGACCCACATCCTTCGCCCATACGCCCCGTCTCGTTCCCGCATACAACCGGAGCTGGCGGCCGCGGGCGAAAAGCAACGCCTGGGCCCGAACGGCGTCAGGGCTGATCCGCCGCCATCGGGACGAAGCGGCATCCCAGCGGAAAACGCCGTCATCAGAAGCGATAATGGGAATGTCGAAATCATCCAAAACCATATCCGAAACATTGCCAGGGGGCAGATGCCGCCTATCCCAGGTCTGCCCGCCATCCTTGCTGAAATAGAGATACGCCCATTGTTGCATGGCGTAGAGCGTGTAAGGCGGATGCTTCGTGATCTCGATTTTGCGAAAAAGATAATTGTAGGAAGGATCAGCCTTCAATAGTTGCGTCCAGGTTTCGCCAGCATCATTGCTACGCAAAATGACAGTTTCCGGTGGAACATCGCCAGGCGTTCTGAGCATCGCCGCCACATAAACCGTTTGAGAATCGCGGGGATCAACGGCCAGATCGTCGGCGCGCAGAGCGTTGGGAATCTCTAAACCTACATTTCGCACCTTGAGAACCGAATAAAGAGAAAAAGATGACGAAGATGCTCCTTTGTGGCAAAGTATAGGGGAAACCAAATCCTCATTTGCCGGAGCATCTTCCCATGAATTTTGCCACGAAA
>JALWDV010000569.1 GCA_027036755.1 Anaerolineae bacterium | reverse complement strand
CATCCGTCAAACGTCAAAAAGAGCCTGTTTCGCCACGTTTTGACGTTTGACGCTTTACGTTTGACGTGCTTTGCCAGGCGTTGACCCTATTGAAATTGTAAAGCTGATGGAAGGACGATCTGAACCACGCCCTCATTTTTATTGTTGGAGGTTTGCTCCTCATGGCTCTACTTGGCTCCAAACGCCGAGAAAACAATTTCATCCGCTTGCTTCGTCAACAGGCGGAGGTGCTGCAGCGCGGTGCGCAGGCTCTGGAACGCTTTGTCGTCGATGGCGATCCTCGGGACGCCGAGATCGTCGAGATCAGCGAGAAGGAGGGGGATGAGTTCCGCCGCGTTCTCATCGATGAATTGCACAAGACCTTTGTGACGCCTTTTGATCGCGAGGACATTTTCGAATTGTCTCTTTATCTGGATGACGTGCTGGATTATTGTTACACGACGATTTTGGAGATGCGCTTGCTGGATATCGGCAGCGATAAATATCTCAGGGAGATGGTGGTGCGGGTGCGAGAGGCCGCGGATGAGCTGCTTCTGGCCATGCGGCGTCTGGAAAACAATCCGATGGTGGCGTTGGATCACTCCCGACGAGCCAAGCATCGGGAGAATCAGGTGGAGAAGCTCTATCGGCAGGCTGTGGCTCATCTGTTCGCCGGGCCCGAGGATGTGCATCATGTGATGATGATGCTGCGTACGCGTGAGGTCTATCGCCATATCTCCAATGCCGCGGATCAAGCGGATCAGGCTGCGAACGTCATCGGCAAGGTTGTTATGAAGATGACATAAGGCCCGGCGCTTGCGCGGGCGTTTGACAACCCGTTTCATCTTGCTATACAATTATTTCGTTACGTAATGGATAGAGCGCAAGCGTTTTTGACATGACGTTTTATTCGCGAATGCTCCATTGTATTTATCTCTCGTCCCGAAAAAACAACTCCGCCATCCGCCCCGTGATGGCGCCTAAATGTGAATAAAACGCTATGTCGAAATGACATGGCGTTTTTTCTTTTCCTGGCTAACAACTATCTATTCCAACCTTCCCCATCTTCCATGACGGAAGACCACTTTATGCCAAAGGAGGCTTTTGATGAACACGACTTTAGCTGGTTTTCACAATCGGGTTGCAAGGATTGACCTGACCACCGGGAGCGTCGCTTATGAGGGTGTGGATGACGAACTGGCCCGCAAATATCTGGGTGGTCGCGGCCTGGGCGTGAAATACGTCTTCGACAATGGCATCGTCGATCCCCTTTCGCCCGAGAATCTGTTGGCCATTATGACCGGGCCCCTCACCGGCACCGAGGTGAAGATGAGCGGTCGTCTGGCTGCCGTCACCCGCAGTCCCCTTACCGGAACCATCGCCGATAGCCACATGGGCGGTTGGGCCGCGGCCTACATGAAGTGGTCCGGATTCGACGCCCTGCTCATCAAAGGCAAGGCCGAAAGCCCGGTTTATCTGCTGTGTCAGGACGGCAATGTCAGCATCGAGGACGCCAGTGATCTGTGGGGCAAGACCACCCATGAGACGCAGAAGGCGCTGATGGAGAAGCATCCGGGCAAATATGTGGACGTGATCGCTGTGGGGCCGGCCGCGGAAAATGGCGTTCGCTTCGCGGGATGGCTCAACAAGGACGATCGGGCCTGCGGTCGCACAGGCACAGGCACGGTGGGCGCCAGCAAGAATCTGAAGGCCATTGTCTTTGTGGGCGACAAGAAGAATCAGCCCAAGCCCGCGGATCGCGACGCCTTCAAAGAGGCGGACAAGAAAGCCCTTTCCGCCATCATGGCCGAGGCCAACATCACTGCGCCTCGCAAGGGCGGCCTCAGCGTCTACGGCACCAATGTGCTGATGAACATCACCGGCAGCATCGGCGCTCTGCCCGCGTGGAACGGCAAGAAGGCGTCTTTCATTTCCGATGATGGCGAGGATCTGTATGAGCTCATCTCGGGCGAACGTGTGAGAGAAGAGATTCTGGTCGGCGACCCCACCTGCCACGCCTGTCCGGTGGCCTGCAAGATCGAAGTCGAGGTGCCCAGCGGCAAATTCAAGGTCCACATGGAAAGCGTTGAATATGAATCCATTTGGGCGCTGGGGGCCATGTGCGGCAATTCCAGCAAAGAGGCTGCTTCCTATATGATCGACATGGCCAACAAGTTCGGCATGGACACCATCGAGCTGGGCAACACCATGGCCATGTATATGGAAGTGACCGAGAAGGGCGGCGCTGTGGATGACGGTCTGGCCTGGGGCGACGCCGACGGCATGATCCAAACCATCGAGGACATCGCCTACGCCCGCACCGAGCGGGGCAAGATTCTGGGCATGGGCACTGCGGCCGCGGCCGAAAAACTTGGTTATCCCGATCTGGCCATGAGCGTCAAGGGCATGGCTATTCCCGCCTACGATCCGCGCGGCCTCAAGGGCATGGGCATCGCCTACGCCACCAGCAACCGGGGCGCCTGCCATCTGCGGGCCTACACCCCCGCGGCCGAGCTGGGCGTCATGCCCTTCGGCTCCCTCAAGGTGGATCCGCTGGAGTGGAAAGGCAAGGGCGAGCTGGTCAAAATCTTCCAGGATATCCACGCCATTTCCGACAGCTTCGACATCTGCAAGTTCAGCGCCTTTGCCGAGGGCGTGGACGAGTATCTGGCCCAGTACAACACCTTCACCGGAGCCAATCTGACTGCCGAAGAGCTGCTGCAGGCTGGCGAGCGCGTCTACAATCTGGAGCGCTATTACAACAACCTGGCGGGCCTGGGCGAAGGCAGCGACACCCTGCCCGCGCGCTTCCTCAATGAGCCCAGCACCGTGCCCGGCTCCGAAGGCCATGTTTGCGAACTTGACCTGATGCTGGAAGAATACTACAATGCTCGCGGCTGGGAGAATGGCGTTGTGCCCGAATCCAAGCTGAAGGAACTCGGCATCCTCTAGGCTACAACACCCCCATTGCTTCCCCCAAAAGGCGCTGCTTTTGCCCAGGCAGCGCCTTTTTCGTGTAACTACTAAGGTAGGCCTGCTGAGCAAACGTTCAAGACAGCGTTCGTCAGTTTTGCAGCCCTGGCCGCTGGACC
>JALWDV010000568.1 GCA_027036755.1 Anaerolineae bacterium | reverse complement strand
GGGGAAGTCCGGCTGGTTTTGGATGAGATCATCGTGGCGGAGACGGTGTGGGTGCTGTCCTCCTTCTACAAATTCAGTAAGGCAGATATCAAAGAGGTGCTATTGCCGATTCTGGCCAATGAGGGCATCGAATTGCATGATAAGCGGGATATGTTGCTGGCGCTGACGCTTTTTGCCGATCTGAACGTCGATTTTGTCGACGCACTGGTCAGCGTCCATATGGATCATGGTGACGTTCATAAGATTGTGACCTTTGACAAACATTTCGACCGTCTGCCGGGCGTTCGGCGCGTGTCGCCGAAGGACTTTCTGGCCGGGGACTGATGACTGACTCACTGAATACTGATGACTGGAAGGCGCGCTAGCGCCGAATCCGAAACGGCCCGATGCGCCAGACGCGGGCGGGCTTGGCGGGGCGAGTGGCGGTGGAGGCCGCGGGTAGGGGCGCGAAAAGGAGGTCCCCCAGGGTGCGGGCGGCCTGACGCAGGGGCTCGGAGAAGGCATACGCAGGCCCGCCAGGCCCCGGTCCCGCTGCACCCGCACGGCCACGGCCCGCTCATCCGGTCCCAAATTCACGCCCGGCCCCAGGTGTTTGGGGCTGATGGGCTCGCCCTGGAAGCGGGCCACGGCCAGGGTGTGACCGACCAGGGCCGTGGGGTCGCTGGCCGCGTCAGGAGGAGCCTGGTCCGCGGGCAGGGTGCGCAGGGTCAGGTCTGCGGGCGTGAGCGCGGCGCCAGCGCCCAGGTCGCGGGCCGCGACGACGATGTCGACGGTGGGCTCCGGCTCGGGCCAGAGGGCCAGGAGGATGAGGCCGAAGGCGAGCAGGCCGAGAAGAGCGGGAAGCAGCAGGGATTTTCGTTTGGACATGAAAGGTTGGAAAATGCAAAGGCTATGAGTGGAAACGGCGTCAAACGTCAAGACGTCAAACGTCATTTTCGGCGAGACAACCCTGACGTTTTACGGCCTGCCCTGAGCGAAGCCGAAGGGTTTGACGATTGATGTGGGCGATATGTATCGTCAAATGGTGATTCGCTGTCAGCACGCAACAAAAAAAGACGCTCGCGAAATCGCGGCGTCTTTCTCGGGCGTCAGGGCTGACACGTTCTATGCTATTGTGGCGGAGGATCAGGGTGAGGGCAATGGCGGGGTTGAAGGATGACGATTTCTTGCGATAGCGGGTCGTATTCTCATGCTCACACCTGGCGCGACTCCTAACAGCTCACACTCTACAATTGCAATGATGCGATCGTACCGCGGCCCGGCGGTAACTACGCCAACAAATCCAGCAACACCGCTTTGTTCAGGCCCGCCAATGACGCGGGATCGATGATAAATGCCTGCAAGTCACGCATGACGTTTTCGTTCCAATCCAGCCCGGCCACCCGCTGCCGCACGAGACCGCGCCAGTTTTCGGAAGTCAATTCCGGGCCTTGCCAGCCGGACTGCGCCAAGGCTGCGTTCAGGTGCGTCAGGTTGGGCTCGGGCCAGTCAAGTTGAGCCAGATACCACCACAGGTCGAAGATATCGCGCCCCTTGGGGTAAGTGCGTTGCAAAACCGCATGCAGCTTGCCGGAAAACAGCGTCGCCCGATCATGGTGCTGCAACGTCAGCGGAACGTAGCGCGTCAGGGATGTCTTCGTCAGACCAGCACCGGCGGGCGGATTGGTGTCCACCTCCAGCTTCACAGCCAGCACCTGGGTTTTGTGAGGCGACAGGCCCAGTTCGTAGGGCAATCCCCGAAAGCGCACGAATGCTTTATGCACCACGCCTTTGTCGCTGACCTTGATTTCCGCCACCACCTCTGCCTGCTCGAAGTCATCCCTGATTCGCAACAGCAACGCCCGAAAGTCATATTGCTCCCGACCGCGTTCCAATGCAAAGTCCAAATCCTCCGAATAGCGGGGGATGCCATAGAGAAAGCGCAATGCTGTGCCGCCGTGAAAGGCCAGGCTCTCCATGCCTCCGGCCCGTTCCAGGCTCTGGAGGATGCGGGCCTGCACATACTCACGCACTCGATGTTGCGCCAGCAAGAGCGTCTCGGCGCTATCGCACAGCGCCCGTAACTCATCCTTCATAGCCACTCATACTCCCGCTTCTCGGCTTCGGCCAACGCCTCGATCACCTGCACAGCCCGGTAAATCTTGGGCTTGTCGAATCGGGCCGCGAACGCGTGCAGCCGCTCCATATCCAGCTCATCCAGGTTTTGCAGGCGTAACGATTGAATGAACGCAGGATCATCGCCGCCCTTGCGCAGATAAATCAGGTCCAGCAGCGCCTTTTCGGGCGTGGCCACGAGCGCTTCCTGGCCCGCGGCCACCTCTCGTCGCATCATGCCAAAGAAATAGCGGGGATGGATGTGCTGGTAGAGAAAGCGCCCGAATTCGTTCTCCCACGCACCCGGCCGCCCCGTGGTCACCGAAGTAACCACCGCCACATGCTCCGGGATGAGGTTGTAGTGGCGTAGCGCCATCTCCAGGCTGACGTAGGAGTTGGGAACCAGGCGATTTGCCACCACGAAGGGATGGGGCTCGACCTGACGGCGGGACCTGGGCAGCGCGTACAGGCCGCGACGCAAGGGGATGACTTTGCCAGTCTTCGTCCAATCCGCCAGCCGTCGCTGGGCATGATAGGGCGTGGGCTCCTGTGCGGCCAGCATCGAGGTCTCGAACAGGGGCTCCTCGCCCACAAGGTGCAACAGTTGCGTGTATCTCATGTCCCAATGATAGCACAATACGTAAGTTGTTGCAACACTTTTCGCTCACTCCCCCGCCCGCACCACACATGGCCCGGGATAATTCCCCGTCCGATCCACCGCAGTCAGGCGTATGAGCAGCGGCCTGCCCGGCAGCGTCGTCAGGTTCAGGCGCAGCAGCAGGCCCGAGGTCGCCTGCTCGCTCCGATAGAGCATGGCCTGCTTTGAAAATAGAATGATTGCTGGTTGCTGAAGGTTCGCAAAGCCCACGCCAGGCGAGTCTGCAACCGGCGTGATGCGTAATGCGTGATGCGTGACGACCTCACGCCTCACGCCTCACGTATTACGGGATCGGCTTCCCGCGCAGTCCTGGCCGCGAGGCATTTTCATCGGTTTCGGCGCGGGCTCGCCCGCCGTTGGACTGTTCAGAAACAGCGCGTGCGCAAACACGTCGTCATGGAAGGTGAGGGCGTCGTCGAGGATGGTGAATTCGGGCGTGGTAAGTGTCATAAGCCGCAGATAAACGCGTAAACGCGGGCGAAGTTGATTTTTTCTGGAAATGTTCTATAATAAAGCTATACTCAAGCCATACGGAGGCAACCATGTCAGCCAAAGTGATGATCTCTCTGCCCGAGCCCTTCCTGGATGAAATCGACCGCCGGGCCAAAGCCGAGCATCGCAGCCGCAGCGAGTTTCTGCGGGAGGCGGTGCGCTTCTACCTGCGCGCCCAGGAGGGACGCCTGCCTCCCGGCCAACTGCCCGAAGTGCAGCGGGCCGTGGCCTTGCAGGATCAATTATCCGAAGCCATGAAGGACTCCGAGGTGAATAGCGTCGAGGTCCTGCGCTATTGGCGGGAGCAACGACGATGACGCGGGCGTTGGTGGTGGACACGTCGGTTTTCATCAAGTGGTATCGCCAGCACGAGGAAGATGCGGCCGCGGCGCTGGCCCTGCGCGACGCTTATCTCACAGGCGAGATTTTGCTGGTGGAGCCCGATGTGGAGCTGTACGAATTCGCCAATGTCATGCGTTTCATGGATGAGTTGAACACCGAGCAAGTGCAATTGGCGGTGGAGAGCCTTTTCGCGTTCCCCATCCGCTGGGTGCGGCCGACCTGGGAGCTGATGGAGCGGGCCGTGGCCATTGCCCGCGGGCATGACAAGGTGACGGTGTATGATGCGGTTTTCGCCGCGGTGGCTGAGGCGTATGACACGCTCTTTGTGACCGCGGATTTGCGCTTTGTGCGGGCGGTGTCAGAGCTGGATTACGTCAGGCCGCTGGCGGGATTCCGGCTCCCCTGACTTCTTTTATCCGCGTCCTCCGCGTTCGTCCGCGTCCTATCTCTTCTCCCTCGTCCGCACCGCGGTGATAATCTCATCCGGCTTCGCGCTCAGCGGCGGGATGCGCCAGCAGCACCTGGGCCAGGAGGGAGAAATATCCCAAAGGAAGGATGAGCCACAGGCCCCACGCCCCCAGGGTCTCCACAAAGGCCTGGCCCCGGGCCAGCGCTGCGGACGCCTCCCCCTGCCCGCCGATGGCCTGCGCCCACGCGGCCGCGTCCACCCCGGCCAGGTCGGTCTGATATCCCAGGTGGGCCAGGGCCGCCAGCGCATACAGGGTGAGCCCGCCGGTGATGCGCCAGCGCAGCGCGTCGGGATTGAAGCGATCCAGCAGCACCGCGGCCACGCCCGCCAGACTCATGGCCGCCAGCAGGAAGGGTGCGGGCGTGGGGGCCAGGAACGCGGCCAACAGGGCCAGCGTCCCCGCGCCCACGGTCCAGGCCCGCTGCCCCGCGGGTGCGCGGGCCGTGAAGAAGCCAAAGCTGGCCAGCACCAAAATGCCAGCCAGATGCTCCCAGAAAACATAGGTCAGGACCAGGAAGCCGTTGGCCTCGTAGAGGAGGAGGGCGTGGAGGAAATCGAGCATGAACTTGATGCAAAATCGGCGCAACTTGGGAGATCGTCAAACGTCAAGACGTCAAACGTCATTTCTCTGTGAGCCAATCCTGACGTTTTACGCTTGACGCAGCCGAAACCCGCCATAAATACCGGGACGGGAGTCACCATAAAAACAGAAAGACGCTCACGATGAAGTGGCGTCTTTCTCGGGCGTCAGGAGATGCGGGGATTACGTTTCAGTTTGGCAGATGCTCGGGCCTGGGGCAATGGCGAGGTTGAATGAGAGAGTTGATAAATGTTTTGCTTCAGGTTTCACTGAATTCCAAAATGCTTTCCTCCGCAGGCTCCAGTTGAAACCGCTGTGATGCGCCTTCCTTGCGGATGAGCGATACGAAATCCTCGCCTCCTGGTCCTAACGCCCAAAAGATAGTGGGCCACGACAAGCGAATCCCCTGTACTTTTCTATAGGCATTTCGCGCCTGAGCATTGCCTGGCTCAGATTTCAGCGGATCTTGACGAGCATACGTATTCATGAAATCCAATAAGCGTGAAAGTTCTCTGGATTGTTTTTTCACTTCGCACACCAGGTATTCGCGATTCGAGTTTGAATAACCGACCAAATCAAACGCCCATGTAGCTGATTGCATCCCAAGGTTTTCGATAGGCCATCCGTATTGCTGGTTTAATCGAGCAAGCGCCCCGATCGTGATGATGGGTTCGATCCAGAGAGTAATTGGCCGTGGTGTACGCTTCTTATCTCCTTCCCAAAATATTTGTTCTTTCGCTTTACTTTTCGGTGCAATGAAGAAACCATCCTTCTCTGTAACCAATCCAGCGTCTATCGCACGTAAGAACCAATAAGCATCAAATTCATGTAGCTTTGAAATTGAGCTGTCCTTGAAACCTGCTACAGAGTAATTGCGATGTGGCGCCTGGCAAAAGGAAGGTAGCCAGTCGCTATAAAGACGACTGCGGAAAATAGCCATTGTATCTGACATAGGATGATTTCCAGGTGAGATAAATAGATGTGGGATATAAGGTGTATTATGAGCTCAATGCCTCAACCAGCGCATCCAGATCATGCACCAGCGTTTGCAATCTACTGACGATCATGGGGTTGTTCCTTTGGACAATATATCAATCAGCGTCTTGCCAGGCCCACTCCTGGGGAATCCAGATGCGACGCATTGTGGGCGTCAGCACGGGCTGCAGAAAGATGCGGGCCGCCTCCCAGCCTTCCTGCAATGTGGAAAAGGGCAGGCCAGTCTCTCCGGCAAGGCGTCGGTAGGGTGCGGCCCAACTCGATGGCGGCGCAGGCAATCGGTTCGGCAGAGGATGCGTCCGACGCGATTCAAAGGTCATGCGCATGGCTTGATGCAAGGTCAGGTTATCCGGCACGTTCGTGCGGGCCAGCAACAGAATGTCTACCAGATCTTTGACGCGGCTGCTGGGGCCGCTTTTACGTGGCAGGGTGTAGGCATGCACCTTTTCCGCCAGGTGCTGGCTGACGGGATAGCATCGAAAATGCACCGGCGGAATATCAGCAAAGCCCAGCACGTCGGGCAACACGATCATCTCGGGAGGCTCAAACAGGGGATCGCCAACGCCCACGTCCAGGTGAAATTGCTCGAAAAGCCGATTATCCAGCAAGCTGCGCACCCGAAAACGATAACTGTCTCCCAACAACGCCCCCTGGGGTGCGATCTCAAACCGAAACCAGTCTCCCAGGTCCAATGCGCCCGCTTCGGTCAAGAGCGCCTGCCCATCACGCCCCGCCGCCAGGAAGAGCAGGTCGATATCCTTGGTGATGCGGGCTTCCAGTCCCAGGCGCAATTGCAGGGCCAAGCCGCCTTTCAGCACCCATCGTTCCGGTTGCGCACTGGCCAGCCGGGCCAGCAACCGCTCAAAGGCCGTCGTCTTGCGCAGGCGAACCAACGGCGCTCCCGTGCGGATGCTCTCGTTGCGCAGCCGGGTTTCCAGGGCCTGTCGGAAATCTTTCCCCGATTTATAGCGCACGGCCCGGCTCCTTTTCCAGAGCCTGCGCCAGCAGCCGGGCCAGGCGCCCGCCCCGGCGTCGAGCCGTGGCTTGCAGCTCCGCCTCTGTGGTCAGCCCTCGCGCCAGGGCCTCATGGATGGCCTGGATGACCAGCTCATCGGCCAGCCCCGAGAAGGCCACATCGGCGATGGTGCGAGGCACGGTGGTCACCGGCAGTCCCATATAATGGGTGATTTCTTCGGGCGTCAGCCGCGCCGTGTGCAGCCGCAGTCCCGGACGTCGTCGCGAGGCTGTGCGGGGCACGGTCACGTGGATGGCGGCGGGCATGGCGTCCGAAAGATCATACAGGGCCAGAGCGCTGTCGTGGGAGATGACCGAATGCGGGCCGGTGCGCAGCCAGGCGATGAACAGGTCTTCCCAGGGAGAGCCAGGGAAATGCTTCAGGCGGTAGACGCGCGGCGCCACCCGCTGGAAGCGTCCCCGGCGGGTGTGATGATGCAGCAGGGGGGCGGAAAAGCCCACTTCTCGGGCCTGGGCGCTGGTGAAATAGCCCGCCTGCGCTTCTGCTATGGCATAGAGTTTGTCGAAATCTGGCTTCATGTGTGCATATTCTCATTGAGAATTTAATTATCTGCACACAGTTTAGCATAATCCAATGGGAATGACAATTCCAATCACAAAACCAAACGACCAGGCGACTACTCACATCTCACAGCTTCGTATCCAGCGAAGGCGCCTTCTCACCCCTGTATTTTGCATTTTTCACCCGGTGTGGTATATTAGTGGTATGAAAGTAAAGACTTCTATCACACTGTCAGAAGACCTCGTTCAAACTATCGACGAGTATTCTGGTAAATTCAAGAATCGTTCTGCGTTTCTGGAGACAGCCGCCTGGGCGTTTATCGACCAGTTGCAACGAGCAGAGCGGGATGCGCAAGACATCGAAATCATCAATCGTCGCGCAGAATACCTGAACGACGAAGTGTTGGACGCCCTGGCGTATCAGGTGTCGCTATGAGGCGGGGGGATATCTATCGCGTCGCCAAACCGCCGGGCAATGATCCGAAGAAATATCGCTACTTTGTCGTTGTGAGCCGCCCAGCTTTAATCAAGTCGCGATTTTCGACTGTCATCTGCGCCCCCATCTACTCCATGCACGATGGTCTATCTACGCAAGTGGAGGTTGGCGTCGACGAGGGCTTGAAGCACGATAGCAGCATTCATTGCGATGCGCTGATGAGCTTGCCGAAGTCCGTACTGACACACTATGTCGGCCACCTTTCTGCGGCCCGCCTCCGCGCTTTAGACCGGGCGCTTGCAATTGCATTGCATCTGGACGGTGGGCACTAACACCTCGACCGTCCGACCATCCGACCAGGCGACCAACAGACCGCTCGACCGCCCGACTACTCCCCCTCCCATAGCGTCGTGTCCTTCAGATACACCTTCACCTCGAAGGGAAAGCTGACGTGCTGCGGCGGGCTGATGGCCGTGCCCGCGGTGGTGATGAGGATGCGTCCGCCATGCACGCCCGGATCCGAGGGCAGATAATGCCAGTCCTCCCGCACCCGCATGGCCCTGCCCTGCCACACGGTGAACACCTTGGGCAGGGGCTCGGTGCGGCGCACGCCCGGATACCGGGCCGCCAGGTCGCCCTCGATCCAGGCGATGGCAGACTCGTGCAGACGCATGGCCAGCTCCACCTTCCGCTGTCGTCGTCGTGCAGGGTGACGGGTGCGGGCGTGGATGCAGCCGTTTCTGGTGTCGCTGTGGTTTCGGGCGGCTGCGCCCGTTCGCGGATGATGAACGCATACAGCCCCAAGGCCAGCGCGCCCAGCAGGGCGATGACCGCGACTTCTTTGAGGAGGGTTCGGAGATCGACTTCCATGGGAATGAGTCCGGGGTTCGGAGTCCGGGGTCGCCCGACACGGAAAAGGCCCCGCACGATTCTATGCGAGGCCTTTTCGGGAAGCGGAGGTGGGAGAGGGAGGAGGGGGAAGCCAACGGTTGCCATCTAGCAACCGCCTCCATTTTGACAGGGAAACGCCGAGCCGACAATGGCGGGGTTGGACTATTTTAGAACAGATGTGGTAAAATTATTGCTATCACTTCAAAGGAAATGGCAATGAAACTATCCGTATCAAAACGATATTATTTCGTTGATGAAGCTGGAGACGGCACTCTCTTTAGTCGCCGAGGCAAAATTATTATCGGCCAGGAGGGGTGTTCCAGGTTTTTCATGTTGGGTTTTGTTGATCTTCTTGATCCATCCATCATTACCGGGGAATTAGAGCAGTTGCGACAGGAATTGCTTGCCGATTCAATATAGAAAAATGAAGACGGGAAGTGGGGCATGCTTGATGATGGCCATAAAGTAGCAACATAACGTTCCTTATGTGGCGCATGATTTCAAAAATGCTATACTTGGGGCGTCGAAACGCCTCGAAACCCTCCCATTCTCAACCGCTAACGCCCGAAAAAGTGGCAACATAATCGTGATGACCGCCGAAACCGACTTCGCCACCGCCCAAAATCAATGGCTGGCGCACCTGGAAGCCCAGGGCAAAAGCCCGCACACCCGCGCCGCCTACCGCCGCGCCCTGGCCCATTTCGCTCGCTGGTATGCGGTCACCTACGACGCTTCGCCCCAACTGGACAAGCTGCTTCCCCGAGATATTGCCGACTGGCAGTCACATCAGCAGACCGTGGAGAAGGCGAAGCCCGCCACCATCAACCAGCGCCTGACCGCACTTTCCCGCTTCCTGGCCTGGGCCAGCGGTCAGGGCTTTCTCGCGGGCAACCCCGCCGCGGGCGTCTCTGACATCCGGCCCGAGGCCCGCCAGCCCAAGAGCCTGACCAACCGCGACCTGCGCCGCTTCCTGCGGGCGGTGGACGCGGGCGGCAACCTTCGCGATATCGCCATGGTGGCGCTGCTGTCTGGCGCGGGCCTGCGCGTGGGCGAGCTGCTGGCCCTGAAGGTGGGGGACGTGACTCTGGGCGAGCGTTCGGGCCAGGTGGTGGTGCGCCGCGGCAAGCACCGCGGCTACCGCACCGTGCCCCTGACCGGGCGCATGGAGCGGGTGGAGTAAAGGAAATTATTCCCGCCTTCTGCCCCGAATGCGCACGCCTCTTGGCGTGGCCACCACCAACAAACCTGCTAACAAGGCCAAATCGTAAGAGGCCATGACTTGCTTCATCAGTTCGATGAGCGG
>JALWDV010000567.1 GCA_027036755.1 Anaerolineae bacterium | reverse complement strand
TCCCCGGCTGTCGCCCGCCTTCGTGAATGTGCAAGAATCGACCAAGGGGGAGGCGGGGCGAGATTTCGAGTTCTATCGCCGCTATTATCTGGAAGAGCGCTGGCGGGAGGAGCTGGACGCGAGGGCGATCGAGATCATCAACCGTTTTCTGGACGCCGCCATCGTGCGGGCGTTGGGATATGCGATGATCTCGTAGCCCCGGCAGGAGGTAACTACTAACATACTTGACTTTAAGCCTCAAAAAGCCACGAAGGCTCGAAGTTTTTCGAAGACACGAAGGGAAAAATAAAGAAAACACTTCGTGCCTTCGTTATCCTTCGTGTTTTCGTGGCAAAAAGTGGTGATGAGACATTAGTAGTTACGGCAGGAGATTCCGATGATTATCTCGCATAAGTATCGATTCATCTTCATCAAAACCCGAAAGACCGCGGGGACGAGCATCGAGATTTTTCTCGCCCGCCACTGCGGCGATGAGGATGTGGTGACGCCCATACGCCCGCCTGTGGCAGGGCACGAGCCCCGCAACCACCAGGGGCTCTGGAATCCGCTCCCGGAATTGCGCAGTCGCGACGCCGACCGGCCCCGGGAGACGCTGCGCCAGCTCGTCCGGCGACAGCGGTTCTACAATCACATCCCGGCCCGGGTTTTGCGGCATCGCATTCCTGCGGATGTGTGGCGCGACTATTTCGTCTTTTGCGTCGAGCGCAATCCCTGGGACAAAGCGCTCTCGCACTACGCCATGATCGACGAGCGTTCGGGCGGGCGTCTTTCCTTCGACGCGTATCTGGCCCAGGGCTTTTTTCCCACGGATTTCGGCAAATACACGGATGCGGAGGGGCGTTTGCTGGTGGATGAGGTGCTGCGCTACGAATCTCTGAACGAGGAGTTGGGGCGGGTTTTCGCCCGGCTGGGCGTGCCCTTCGACGGCGACCTGGGCGTGCGGGCCAAATCGGGCTATCGCAGCGACAGACGCCCCTATCGCGAGGTGTATGACGCCCGGCAGCGGGAAGTCATCGCCCGGGCCTTCGCCCGCGAGATCGAGATGTTCGGGTATCGGTTCGACGAATAGATCGGCATCTATTCCACGAGCTCGCCCAGAAGTCGATCGGGCGGCTGGCGCAGAGGTGCAAGCAGCCGCACCGGCAGGATGCGGTTTTCCAGCAGCACGCCCGGCCCGGCGATCGTCTCCACCCGCAACCAGTTCTCGGTGTAGCCCGTCCAGCGCACATCGCCCGAGGGCAATGGCTCGCCCGGGCCTTCCCACAGCACCTGGCGCACCTCCCCCGCATGGCGGGCCAGGGTCTCGGCCTTCATGCGGGCGGCGATGGCGTGCAGATCGCGGCTGCGGGCGCGCTTGATCTCCCCGGCGACCTGGTTGGGCATACGCGCGGCCGCCGTGCCCGAGCGGGGCGAATAGGTGAAGATGTGCATGTGGCCGAAGCCGATCTCCTGCACGAAGGCCACGGTGCGGGCCCAATCCGTCTCATCCTCGCCCGGAAACCCCACGATGACATCGGTGGAGAGGTTGAAATCGGGGATGGCAGCCCGGGCGCGGGCGATGAGCCGGGCGTAATCCCCGGTGGTGTAGCGGCGGGCCATGCGCCGCAGAATGCGATCGCTGCCGCTTTGCAGGGGCAGGTGCAGATGAGGCATGAGGCGGGGACTCTGCCACAGGGAAAAGAAATCCTCGGGCAGATCCCACGGTTCAAGAGAGGAAAGCCGCAGGCGGGGAATATCTGTATCACCCAGGATGGCCCGCACCAGCGAGGAGAGGCTCTCATCCAGATCGGAGCCATAGCCGCCCAGATGCACGCCCGTGAGCACCGCCTCCTGATATCCGGCGGCGCGAAGCGCGTTGATCTCGTCCACGATCTCGGTGATGGGGCGGCTGCGCTCCTCGCCCCGGGCCACGGTGACGATGCAAAAAGTGCAACGGTTGCGGCAGCCATCCTGCACCTTGACGAAGGCCCGGGTGCGACTGCCGGGATACACATACGCCGCGCCGGGCTCAGCGGCCATGCGGGGCATTCCGGGCGTGGTCATCTCGCCCGCCACCCTGGCGACCAGCGCGTCCTTCTCTCCATTGCTCACCACCAGGTCCACGCCCATCAGCTCGGTCACGCGTTCCGGCTCCAGCGATGCGTAGCAGCCGGTGACGATGAGTCGAGCATTGGGATTCTGCCGGTGCAGCCGTTTGACGAACTGGCGGGATTTTCGCGCCGCCTCAGCGGTGACGGCGCAGGTGTTGAAGACAAGCGCGTCCGCTTCTGCGGGGAGCGCGGTCACCTGATGCCCGGCCAACTGGAACTCTCGGGCCCAGGTTGCGATCTCCGCCTCGTTCAGGCGGCAGCCGATGGAAGTGAGATAAACTTTCATGGCCGCAAGTTTATCACAACAGCAGCGATTTCGGGCTACGCCCGAGGCAGCCGAACCCAGAAGGTCGCGCCCTGGCCCGAGAATCGCTGGAAATTGCTGATGAGACAGTAGCTGTTTAGTCGGCGCGACCACCTTTCGCACTTTGCCCCCACAGACTTGATAAATGTGCAGCAATTAAACCGCTCATACTGGCGTTCGCCACGTCCGCAGGGCGATGAAGTCGCCGGGCGACAGGTGCGACGCACTTGAAACAGGCGTTGGCCCAAGGCGCCACTTGGGCGGCTCCAGAACATGCGGAGATGCGACCGTGGACTGAGGTAAGTGCGTCGCACCTTGAACCAGCCCCGCAGGGGCGCTGTTTCTAGCCGGGGGACTTTATCCCCCGGCGCTGGCGGCGGAACGCCTTGAGACCTGAATTTATTCGGCGTGTGCTTGCGGTTGAAATCGCGATCTACTGAATTTGGTTGGGTGACTAGTACACGAAGGCCGAAATGATTGTATGGTTTGCTATGATAATGCGCCGCGCCGGATGCGATCCGGCGCTCTTTTTCCGCTCAACCCGCCGGATTGCGAATCCGGCTAGGCGCAAGCGCAAGCAACCAACTATACAACGACTTACGCCTCCTTGTACTAGCCCCCCTCCCGGCCTCCCCCCGCTTCGGCTAACGCCTTGCAGGGGGAGGAGCCCGCTGGTTTGCAAATCTGTCGGGCAGATGGG
>JALWDV010000566.1 GCA_027036755.1 Anaerolineae bacterium | reverse complement strand
AGGGGGGATGGGGGCAAAAAGGAGTCTGATGGATCATTCGGGGACGCCCATGATGGCTTTCGCCTGGGCGATTTGGGCCAACACCGCCTCGCGGGCTGTGCCGCCCGGAGCCTTGCGCTGCTCCACCGAGCGTTCGAAATCCCACACGGCCAGCGCGTCTTCTGTAAAGCCGGGATGGATGCGTTGCAGGTCTTCCAGCGATAGCGCCCGCAGGGGCGCGCCGCGGCGCTCCGCCTCCTGCACCACCTGGCCCACGATGTGGTGACTCTGACGGAAGGGGACGCCCTGGAACACCAGCCAATCGGCCAGATCTGTGGCCAGCATGGCGTCATCCAGCGCGGCCCGCATTTTGTCCGGGCGCAGCGTCATGGTGGCCAGCGCTCCTGTGACCACAGGCAGGGCCAGTTGCAAGGCGTCAATGGCGTCGAACAGGGGCTCCTTGTCCTCCTGCAAATCTTTGTTGTAGGTGGAGGGAATGCCCTTGAGGGTGACCAGCAGGCCCGTGAGATCGCCGATGACGCGCCCGGTTTTGCCCCGCACCAGCTCGAAGGCGTCGGGGTTTTTCTTCTGCGGCATCAGGCTGGAGCCGGTGGTGTAGGCGTCCGACAGGTGGATGAACCCCAGGCTGGGATTGGAGTAGAGGATCAAATCCTCGCTGAGACGGCTGAGATGCACGCTGAGCATGGCGGCCCAGAACAGGAATTCGGCCACGAAATCCCGGTCGCTGACCGCATCCATGCTGTTTTCGCTGATGCGGCTGAAGCCCAGACGCATGGCCAGCTTTTCCCGATCGAGGTTCAGGGGCGTGCCAGCCAGCGCGCCCGAACCCAAGGGCATCACTTCGATGCGTCGCCGCATATCCTCCAGACGCCCCCAATCTCGCTGCAACATCCAGAAGAAGCTCATCATCCAGTGCGAAAAACGCACCGGCTGCGCGGGCTGCAAATGGGTGTAGCCGGGCATGATCACATCGACGCCCTGCTCGGCCGCATGAATGATGGTCAGTTGCAGGTCGTTTAGCAGGTTTTCCAGCGTGCCCAGAGCATTGCATAGATACAGGCGCATATCCGTGGCGACCTGATCGTTGCGGCTGCGGCCCGTGTGCAGCTTGCCCGCCACCGGCCCGATAAGCTCGGTCAGCCGTCGTTCCACCGCAGTGTGAATATCTTCATCTTCGGGGCGGATGATGAAGCTGCCTTCATCCCACTCCTCGAACACCTTCTCCAACCCGTTGACGATCCTGTCCCGCTCAGCTTCGCTGAGAACGCCCGCTTCGCAGATGGCGTTGGCGTAAGCCTGCGACGCGATGATGTCCACCTCCCACAGACGGGCGTCGAAGCCGATGGATTTGTTGAACTGATCCATGTGAGGATCGGTCGGCTGGTCGAATCTGCCGCCCCAGAGCCTGCTCATGCCTTGGCCTCCGTGCGACTGGCTTCATCCAGCAACGCCATCTCCTCCTCCGAAAGCCGTATGTCCACGGCCTCCAGGCTGGGCGTCAGTTGCTCGATGGAGTTGGCCCCGATGATGGGGGCGGTGATGACGGGCTGATTCAGCAGCCAGGCCAGCGCAATCTGCAAGGGCAAGACGCCCCGCTCATCCGCGATGCGCTCCACCGAGGCCAGCACCCGCCAGCCATACTCGTTGAAGTACTTGCGTTTGACGCTTTCCTGTCGGGCGGAATCCGGGGGCGGGGAATCGAGGTGGTACTTGCCGGTGAGAAAACCGCCCGCCAGGGGGCTGTAAGGAATGACGCCGATCTGCTCGCTTTCGCACAATGGCTTCAGCTCCGCCTCGAATTCGGTGCGATGCACCAGGTTGTAGTGGGGTTGCAGACTGTCATATCGGGCCAGATCGTGCTTGTCGCTGATACAAAGCGCTTTCATCAGCCGCCAGGCGCTGATGTTGGAAGCGCCGATGTAACGCACCTTGCCCTGCCGCACCAGATCATCCAGCGCCCGCAAGGTCTCATCGATGGGCGTTTCCAGATCATCCCAATGAATCTGGTAGAGATCGATGTAGTCGGTTTGCAGACGACGCAGGCTGTCTTCCACCGCGTGCATGATGTGCTTGCGACTCAATCCCTCGCCATTGGGGCCATCCCACATGCGGCCGCGCACCTTGGTGGCCAACACCACATGCCGCCGATTGCCCCGATCCTTCATCCACTTGCCGATGATGGTTTCGGAGACGCCGCCCGGGTTGCCCTCGACCCAGCGGGAATAGATGTCGGCGGTGTCGATGAAGTTGCCGCCCGCTTCCATGAACGCATCCATCACATCGAATGCGGTCTGTTCGCTGGCGGTCCAACCCCACTGCATGGCACCCAGACAGATTTCGGAGACGCGCAAGCCTGTGCGGCCAAGGTTTCGATAGTTCATAATGGGTTTCAGTCTTCCTTGGAACGGATGAGGAGCACCGGACAGGGCGCATGACGCACGACCGATTCGGCCACGCTGCCAAACACGAGGCGGCTGAGGCCGCTACGCCCGTGGGTTGTCATTACGATGAGATCGATGTCGTTTTGTTCAGCGTAATCGACAATGGCCTCGGCCACCACATCGCGTTCGACGACGGCAGTCTTGACGTTGACGCCTTCCTCGCGCAAGGGCGCGGCCAGTTTCTCCAGGTAATCAAGGGCCTTTTTTTTCAGGGCTTCAGGATCGGGGAGAGGAACTGCCATGTTGACATCGGGAGCAGCCAATGGCAGAGGCAGGTGCACCACCTGAAAGAGCGTCACTTCGGTGGCGCCTTTGCAAAGCTCGGTTGCGTAGGGGATGGCCTGTTCTGCCAGTTTCGAGCCGTCCAAAGGCGCCAGGATTTTTTCGTACATGAGATTCCTCCTGTGAAAAAGGCGAAGATCGACGCAATTGAAGGTAACTGCTAACGTACCCCAGTTGACAAACCACAAAGGGCGCAAAGGCACTAAGAACACGAAGAAAAAATGTATAAACTTCCCTTTGTGCCTTTGTGTCTTAGTGTTCTTAGTGGTTTTAGTGGTTTTCGGGTGAAGACCTTAGCAGTTACAATTGAAGCGACTGACAGCATGATGGCGCTGTAATCGTCCGGAGCGATGTCGCCGCAAATGTCACCGCGGGAGCATTGCATCTGTATTATGACAGATTTTGCGCGGAAAGGAAATGAGAAAAGTCAGTCTGTTCAGGGGAATCGACGGCGGGCTTTTTCCAGCTCGATTGCAGCAGCCTTAAATCGATAGAGTTTTGCCGGGCGGTGATCGCCATGCCGAAGCTTGCCAGTTTCTTCGATGATGTCCATACCCAAAATTTTCTTGCGGAAGTTGCGTTTGTCCAATTTTTCTTGCAGGACAACCTCGTAGACGTTCTGAAGCTGGCTCAGGGTGAATGCTTCGGGCAGCAACAAAAAGCCCAGGCCTGTGTATTCCAGTTTATAGCGCAGCCGCTGCAGGGCGTAGCGCACGATGCGCTCATGATCAAAGGCCAGCGGCGGCAGCTGGTAAACGTCGAACCAGGCGGCATCGCCCGCGTCGTCGCCGGCGCGAACCTCGCCCGTCAGGTCCTCGCTGACGATGGCGAAATAGGCCACGCTGATGGTCCAGCCCCGGGGATCCCGGCCAGGATCGCCGAAAGTGTATAATTGCTCAAGATAAATGCCTTTCAGCCCCGCCTCCTCGAACAACTCCCGAGCGGCCGCGTCCTCCAGACGCTCATCTTTTTGCACGAACCCGCCCGGCAGCGCCCATCGGCCCTTGAACGGCTCGCCTTTTCGCCGGATGAGGAGCACGCGCAGAGTCCCTTCGGTGAAGGTGAACAACACCACATCCACTGTCACCGAAGGTTTGGGATATTTTTCTTCTGGACAGGGGGAGCCAGAGATGTGTGATGGCTGTGTTTCCATAAATCTATCGTAGCGCACTCTGCCCCGCTCGTCAAGAAAAAACGGGCTTGTCCCGAAGGACAAACCCGCACAAAGGTCTCGATTCTCACGACTGGCGGCTCATGTCGCCAGGACGACGCCAGGGAATATCGTCAATCATTCAGGCGTCTTTTCTTCGGTGGATGCGTTTTGCTGGCGCAGCTCGTCGGTTTCTGGGCGAGCCTCCTCTTCCTCCTCCAGGGGCTCTTCAGATTCCAGCAACTTGCGCCATTCTTCCAGCCTTTTGGCGAGGACCTGAGGCAGGCTGTCACCTTCTTCCGTCACGAGATTGCTGCCCAGATGGTGGCTCAGACGCAGAAGCTGGGAGCGGGCTCTTGAAAGGCCATAACTGGCCGAACGCTGGCTGGCCCGCCAGAAGGAGACTTCTTTCTCGGTGGGCACGCCCCATTTGATGGCTGTGCCCGCCCAGGTGAGGCCAGCGCCAAACCCAACCATGACGATGGTGTCGTTTTGCTTGATCCGATCCTGCTCGATGGCTTCACAGAGGGCGATGGGAATCGATGCGGTGGAGGTGTTGCCGTAGTATTGCAGATTTCTGAAGACCTTTTCCTCCGGCAGCTTCAAATTCCGCATCGAAACCGCGATGATGCGCTCGTTGGCCTGGTGTGGGATGACCAGATCGACGTCATCCACGGTCAGGCCCGCTTTATCCAGCACCTTGCGGGTGGCCTCGGCCATGATGCGGGTGGCGAAGCGAAAGACGGCCCGACCATTCATCTTGATGAAATGCTGGCCCGAGGCCACCGTCTCCAGGGTGGCGGGCATTTTGCTGCCCCCGGCCGGCAGGATGAGCAGATCGCCGCCCGAGCCGTCGCAGCCCATCTCGGTGGAAAGAATGCCGCCCGGCACGGGGCTGCTCTGCACCAGCACCGCGCCCGCGCCATCGCCAAACAGCACGCAGGTGTTGCGATCCGACCAATCGGTGATGCGGGAGAGGGTTTCGGCCCCGATGACCAGCACATTCTCCGCCTGTCCCGAGGCGATGAGCCCCTTGGCCACTCCCAGGCCATAGACAAAGCCCGAGCAAGCCGCGCTGAGATCAAAGGCCCCGGCGTTGACAGCGCCGAGCAAATCCTGCACAACGCAGGCCGTGGCCGGAAAGATGTGTTCGGGCGAGGATGTGGACACGATGATCATATCCACCTTGCTGGCGGGAATATCCGCCACCTCCAGCGCCTCGCGCGCGGCCCGGGCCGCCAGCGTGGCGGTGGTTTCCGCAGGGTCTACGGCGATGCGCCGTTGCTGAATGCCCGTGCGGGAGCGAATCCATTCGTCGCTGGTGTCTACAACCTGCTCCAGCTCGTGGTTTGTGACCACGCGATCGGGCAGCGCCTTGCCCCAGCCGACGATATGAGCGTAACGGCCAAAAGGCATCATGCCAGAGTTAGTCGACATCCTCATAGCCTCCCAGAACCAGCGTGCTGTTGTGTCCGCCAAAGCCGAAGGAATTGCTGATTGCGTATTTTATCTTTGCCGGGCGGGCCTGGTTGGGCGTGTAATTCAAATCGCATTCCGGATCGGGGTGTTCGTAGTTGATGGTGGGCGGGATGACGCCATCGCGAATCGCGAATAAAGAGAAGATGGCTTCAATGGCTCCGGCGGCGCCCAAAAGGTGCCCCGTCACCGATTTGGTGGAGCTGATGGGCACTTCATAAGCGTAATCGCCGAAAGCTTTCTTGATCGCCTTGGTCTCGGCGGCGTCATTCAGGCGAGTGCTGGTGCCGTGAGCGTTGATGTAATCGATGTCTTCCGGTTTGAGACCTGCGTTTTTCAGCGCCAGAAGCATAGACTCAATCGCTCCCAAAGAATCTTCTCGCGGCGCCGTGATGTGATAAGCGTCCGCAGTGGCGCTGTAACCCAATATCTCGCCATAGATTTTGGCTCCCCGGGCCAGCGCATGTTCCAGCCGCTCGATGACCAGCATGGCCGCTCCTTCCGAGAGCAAAAAGCCGTCGCGGTCGCGATCAAACGGACGTGACGCCTTGTTGGGCTCATCATTGCGCCGAGAAAGCGCGCCGGTGCGATCGAAGGCGGAAACGGTGAACTCATGGAAGCCCAACTCCACCCCGCCCGTAATCATCACATCGGCCTCGTCATGCAGAATGGCGTTGTACGCTTCTCCCAATCCGTAATTGCCCGAAGCGCAGGCCCCGACGACGCCGAAATTCTTGCCGCGAAAACCATACTCGATGGCGATCATCCCCGGAGCGGAATCGATGAGCATGGCGGGCACCGTAAAGGGGCTTACGCGACGAGCACCCTTTTCTTTCAATATGTCATAGCCATCGAGCATGGCGTTGACGCCGCCAATGGCCGAACCGACGATGACTCCCGCCCGAGTCGGATCCACCCTCGCCGGATCCAGTCCGGAATCCTCCATCGCCATCATGCCCACAGCCATGGCATGAGAAACATAACGCCCGTAGCGCCTCGCGATGCGCTTGCCGACGATGTCGGCGGGATCGAAATTTTCGAGAGGGGCGATGATTTGAGTATTGAGATGCGATGCGTCGAAGCTGGTGATGTGCTTGACATTGGGACGACCTTCCACCACATTTTTCCAGATCGTCTCCATTTCGTTTCCGATGGAACTGATTGCAGCAACGCCTGTAACGACAACTCGAATTTTTTTCTCCATATTGGATGCAACGCCTCTGTGTTTTTAGGGGGTTGGTTGATGGTTGGAATAATGCGGAGTGCATGTATTGATAACACCTGCACCGCGATGACGGCGCGCAAGAACAATAAAAAAAGGACGCAGCGTGGCGTTCGCACTGAATTCCATCGCCAAAAGGAAGGCGCTTTACAAAAAAGTCTGTTTGAAATCATTGGCCTTTCCAGCTTTGATGGCATAATGAGTTATCCTTTTGGCGTACGCCAACCTGACACTTTTCCTGATTATCCTCATCCGATTTTTTACGGAGAAAACGCGCTCATGCGAAAATCTGTTGATTTAGGTAATTTTGGCGAATATCTTCATTATGGGATGCCGTTGGCGCTGGTTGCAGTGCTGGAAGATGATGGCAGCGTCAATGTCTCCACTGTCGCCTCGATGACTCCACTGCCTGGCGAGCCTTCGCGCCTGGTGATGGGCGTTTTTGAGGAGAATTTTTCGAGTGAGTTATTGAAGAAACGCGGGGAGTTCACAGTTAACTTTATCACTTCCAAGATGCGCAGCGTCGCCCGAGCCTGTGGCTCCTATTCGGGCAAAGACGTCGACAAGTTCGAAATTTGTGATCTTCACACCTTGCCCGCCCAACGCGTGAGCGCCCCGTTGATTCAGGAATGTCCTCTGAACATCGAATGCCGGATCACCGATGTTTTGGAGCTGGACGGCTTGAATCTGTTTGTTTCCGAAATTATCGCGCTCGAGGTGGATGAATCATTATCGGACGGCCGCGACGGCGTTCTCGTCGAAAAGCTCGATCTGCTCTTCTATGCATTTGGCCACACATTCGCCCGCGGCCCCATGGTCGGGCATGGCTCGATCTAATCCCTCGACATTCTTTCTCCAGGAAGATGTATTATGATCACCTTTGTGCTTGAACTTCCCAAACTTGCGCCAGAAAAGCAAATCCAATTGGAAGACGTCTTGCTCAAAATCCCCCGCGTCGACGCCTTTGCGCAAGGTGATGGCGACTTTTCCATCACGTTGGAAAACACGAATAGCGTCTTGCGGGATCTCGTGGCTGCGATTTATGGCTGGGCCTCCGACTATCCGGGCATGGCGCTGCAGATGAAGGCGGTTTGCCCGAAAGGCGAGATGGTTTTGGGCAAACATTCGCCCAACGACGTCATTCATTTCCTCTCCACCTGCTGAATAACCCCTGTGGCCGGTTATATCGTTCGCGCCAGCAACGACGCAAGCTGGGATGAAAACGCTTGGGATGTCTTTGTTCAAGGACATCCCTTTTCTCATCCCTTGCAATTGAGCGCCTGGGGACGATTCAAGGAAGCATTCGGCTGGCAAAGCGAGCGCCTGGGGCTTTTCGATGACGGCGCGCTGATGGCCGGTGCGCAAATCCTGTATCGCAAATTTCCGGGCGTGCCGTTCAAGCTGGCCTACATTCCCAAAGGCCCCCTCGTCGATTGGAACGATTCCGCCCGATTGGAGGCGTTATTCGAAGCCATCCACCGCCGGGCCCGCAAGCGCGGCGCGCTCATGCTGCGCATCGAGCCCGAACTGCCCGATGCGCCCGGGCATCGTCAGCGTCTGGGCGCTCTCGGCTTTGCTCCCGCGCCCCGCGCCATCCAGCCCCAAACCACTGTGTGGATCGATCTCACGCCGAGCGAGGAGCAAATCCTGGCCCGGATGAAGCAAAAATGGCGCTACAACATCCGTTTGGCCGGGCGCAAGGGCGTAAGCGTGCGGCAGGGAGACGCACAGGATGTCGAGCGCTTCATCGAACTGATGCAGGTGACGGGCCAGCGCAAGGATTTTGGCGTGCATACGCCCGACTATTACCGCGTGTTCTGGCGACTGTTTTCTCCCCAGGGCCGCACCGTGCTGTTCACAGCCGAATTCGAAGACGAGATGCTGGCCGGGATCATGGTGGCGCGTCTGGGAGACAAGGCGTACTATTTTTATGGCGCTTCGGGCGACAAACGCCGCAACCTCATGCCCAGCCATCTGCTGCAATGGGAGGCCATGCGCTGGGCCAAAAGCGTTGGCTGCACCGGCTACGATCTTTGGGGCGTTCCTGACGAGGTGGGACTCAATCCCGACGCCCCCATTCCCGACCCGCCCGCGGGCATGTGGGGCGTATGGCGCTTCAAACGGGGTTTCGGCGGTCGGGTCGTGCGTTACGTGGGGGCGTGGGATCTGGCCTACTATCCCCTGGTGCTGCCCCTGGCCCGCCGCATGGGTGCATGACCCGGGCGCTTTTATTGTTGCGTCGCATCTTTCGTCGGTTGATGCTCCACGGGGTGATTTGTTACAATAGCCTCATGGAATCGCAACGCCTGTTCATCGCCATCAATCTGCCTGACGATCTGCATAAAGCGCTGGAATCGACCCAGCGACATTTGCAACGCAAGCTGGCCGCTTATCCCTTGCGCTGGGCCAGGCCCGAGGGCATTCATCTCACCCTCAAATTCCTGGGCGACACCGATCCTGGCCGCATTGCAGATATCGCCGCAGCGCTGAACCAGGTTGCGACCAAACATGCGCCCTTCGAGCTGCCCGTGGGCGGGCTGGGCGTTTTCCCCAACCTCGGGCGTCCCAATGTGCTGTGGGCGGGCGTGAAGGATGAGGCGCATCGGCTTCGGCATCTGGCGGCAGATGTGGACAAGGAGATGGCGAAACTTGGTTGGCGACGGGAAAAGAGGCCGTTCAATGGGCATCTGACCCTGGCCCGAGTGAAGAAGCAGGCGGGGAACCGGGAGCGCCGGGCGTTGGGCGAGGCGATTGCGGCCCTGCACGGCTACGAACGTCTGGGCCTGCTGCCAGTGCAGCGCATTTACATCATGCGCAGCCAGCTTCGGCCCGACGGGGCTGTATACAATGCGGTCGAAGAGATTGAGCTCGCAGGAAGGTCGTAACAAGCTTGGACGTTCGCTTCATCGAGTCGGCCGCAACGAGGGGCGTGGTCGAAATCCACTGGGGCAAGTTTAGCTTTCCTGAAAAAAGGCCACGAAGACACGAAGATGCGAAGGCGCGAAGGAAAAAGATAAGGTTGGAGAGGATTTTCTCCGTGAACCCCCTTATTTTTTCTCTGAGTCCTCCGTTTCTCCGTGTTGAAAAACCTTTTTGCAATCAATACCTTCGCCAATCAGGCAGCTCTGACCCGTGGGGGCCGATTATGAACGCTGCCTAATCGAGCGATAAAGCGAGTAATGCGTTGAAATAAAATAGGCTCCGGTTTTTGCGGAAGCAATTTCAA
>JALWDV010000565.1 GCA_027036755.1 Anaerolineae bacterium | reverse complement strand
GGCTAGCCCCGCAGGGGCGCTGTTTCTAGCCGGGGGACTTCATCCCCCGGCGCTGGCCGCGGGCGCGAAGCGCCCCGTTAATGAATGGATTATTTTAACTTTCCAACTCATTTGGGACGCACCCAAACTATTTTACATCACGGATAGAAGAATTTACCAACCGAAACAGAGAGATTATTGGCCGCCCAAAATGCTCCATCTCAAAAGGCGACAATACAACAAACAGCTTCTCCGCCATCGAGAGATGAAGAGGCCGCCAAGGCAGAAAATCGCCGATTTCATCAGCCCGACCAGGCTCATCAGCGCCCGATGGCGTCGCGCCGCCGAGCGGCCGTCCCACTGACGAAAATAGCGATTCATGGCCACGACCGCCCAGAGCGCCGATTCCACAGGCTGCTGACTGCTGCTGGCGCCGCCGATATGGGTCATCAGGGCGTCGCCAACCAAAATCTTCTGAAATCCGGCGCGATCGACGCGGCGACAAAGATCGATATCCTCGCCATACATGGGGTAATTGGGATCAAGTTGACGCAGGGAAGCAGGCAATTGCGGAGAAAAAAGCAAACACGCCCCAGAAAGCAGAGGCACGGCCGAAGTACGCCCTCTATCATACGCCAACTGTCTGTTTTTCACCAAAAACGGAACAAAAGAAAACCAACGCCCCACACCCGACCAATCCACAAACTCCGACCAGGGCGTGGGATAACGCCGCCCGGTGCGCCAATCATCCCGGCCCGCGGCGTCGAAAATGCGCGGCCCCAGCAGCCCGGCTTCCGGGTGCGCTTCAGCGCACCTGACGAGCCGGGCCATGCCGCCCGGATGCAAGATCGCGTCCGGATTCAACAACAGCGCATAACGCCCCCGGGCCAGCGCCAACCCCTGATTCGCAGCCGCGGTGTAAAGCAGATTGACATCATTCGCCACCAGCCGCACATCAGGAAACCGCGCCCGCACCATCTCCACCGAACCATCCCCCGACGCATTGTCCACCACGATCACTTCGTACGAAAGCCCTCCCGCCGCCGCGGGCAGCGCCGCCAGACACCTGGCCAAATGCTCCCGCACCCGCCAACTGACGATGACAACGCTCACATCCGGCCCAGCCGGCGACCTTCCATCAAGACGATCCACACCCTTCACCATTGCTCACTCGCCCGACAACGCAACCCCGAACACATCCGCCAACTCCTCGATACGCGTCAAATGATAATCCACATACGCGTCATCCGCAGGCCGTCGCGCGCTCACCAGCGCCGTCACCATCCCCATCTCCTTCGCGGGCTTCAAATTCACCGGTAGATCATCGATGAACATGCTGCGCTCAGGCGTCACCCTCGTCTTCGCCACACACTTCCCATACGCCCGCGGGTCCGGCTTCGGAACATAATCCACATCCTCCACCCCGATGACATACTCGAAACAATCAGCGACAGCCAGCGCCCGCAACACATTATGCGCATGCCGCGACGACGCGTTGGTGAAAACCAGCTTGCGCTGAGACAGGGCCGCCAACAACGCCCGCAACCTGGGATTCGGCCCCAGATAAGGCGAAACATCGAAATCATGCACATAAGCCAGATACGGCCCCGGCTGCACATCATGCTCCGCCATCAGCCCGGCCAGCGTCGTGCCATACTTGCGCCAATACCCCTTCTGCACCCGACGCGCCTCATCCAGCGACACATTCAGCGTCCTGGCCACATACTCCTGAATGCGCCGATCAATCACCTCCCACAGCCCGTTGCTGAGAGGATACAACGTATTGTCAAGATCGAAACAAAGCCAATCCACATCGGGGGGATGCTGCATCTTCATGCCCCCATTATCCCGCGAAATCCCCCCAACGCGCAAACCAACGCACCACCCCCATCCTCCACTCGCCACCACGACGCCTCTCGTTTATAATACCCCCATGCCTATTCACGTCCTCCCCCCCGATGTCGCCGACAAAATCGCCGCGGGCGAAGTAGTCGAACGCCCCGCCTCCGTCGTCAAAGAACTCATCGAAAACAGTCTGGATGCAGGCGCGACCGACATCCGCGTCGAGATCGCGGGCGGCGGCAAACGCCTGATCCGCGTCATCGACAACGGTCGCGGCATCCCGGCCAACGAGGCCCCCCTGGCCTTCCAGCGCCACGCCACCTCCAAAATCCGCTCGGCGGACGAACTCGAACACATCGCCACCCTGGGCTTTCGCGGCGAAGCCCTGGCCGCCATCAGCGCCGTCAGCAAAACCACCCTCATCACCCGCACCGCTGACGCAGCCACAGGCATCGAAATCAAACTGGAAGGAAGCAAACTCATCAGTCAGCGGGCCATTGGCGCGCCGCCCGGAACCAACATCACCATCGAGCATCTCTTCTGGAACACGCCCGCCCGCAAGAAATTCCTGCGCACCGACGCCACCGAAGCGGGACACATCAGCAAAATCGTCACCCGCTACGCCCTGGCCTACCCCGAAGTGCGCTTCAGCTACGTCAGCCAGGGGCGGCTCAGCTTTCAGACGCCCGGCAACGGCGACCGCATGGCCGCCCTCATCAAAGTCTACGGCCCCGACATCGCCGGACAAATGCTGCCCGTCGACGCCCGGGACGACCCCGCCGCGCCCGAAATTCGCGTCAGCGGCTTCGTCAGCGCGCCCAGCCTGCACCGCAGCAATCGCAGCTTCATCGAACTCTTCATCAACCGCCGCTACATCCAGGATCGCAACCTCACCTTCGCCATCATCCAGGCTTACCACACCCTGCTCATGGTGGGACGCTATCCCGTAGCCGCGCTCTTCATCGAAATGCCGCCCGAAATGGTGGACGTCAACGTACATCCCACCAAAGCCGAAGTGCGCTTTCGCGAAGCGTCCCTGGTCTTTCGCGCGGTGCAGCGGGCCGTGCATCGCGCATTGCAGGGCCAGGCCCCCATCACTCGCGAACTGCAAACGCCCGAACATCCCGACGACCATCGCAGCCAATGGGCCGCGCGGCGTCAAACCCTGGTGAACGCGGGGCAATCGGAGCCCGCGGCCGGACAACTCGCCATGGACCTCTACCGCCAGGGCGCGCATCTGCCAGAAGAAGAGACGCCCCTGGTGGGCCAGGACCACGTCGCGCCCCCCACC
>JALWDV010000564.1:2713-3113 GCA_027036755.1 Anaerolineae bacterium | reverse complement strand
CTGCTTGCTGTTCTTCGTGGTCAGCATGTGTAGATCAGCGATGAGCAGGAAGGTCTCATAGTCGTGCTGCAGCGCCACCCGGGCCTTGATAGACCCGATGTAATGGCCCAGATGCAAGCGGCCCGTGGGCCTATCGCCGGTGAGAATGCGTTTTTGCGTCGTCATCATTTATCTCCTGTTTTTTGATTTGGGTGTATCCAAAATGAGTTGAGCGCTGTCGCCGCCAGCGCCGGGGGATAAAGTCCCCCGGCTAGAAACAGCGCCCCTTCGGGGCTAGCCGGATTTATCCGGTTGCCACCTGCAAACGTTTCTTTTTCCGGCATGGTTCAGATCGTCCTTCCATCAGCTTTACAATTTCAATAGGGTCAACGCCTGGCAAAGCACGTCAAACGTACAGCGT
>JALWDV010000564.1:0-2703 GCA_027036755.1 Anaerolineae bacterium | reverse complement strand
AACGTCAAAACGTGGCGAAACAGGCTCTTTTTGACGTTTGACGTATGACGTTTGACGGAGAAATCGTAAAGATGGTTTTGAATGAGAATGAACCATGCCCTTTTTCCCTTTGCGTCTTTGCGCGAGATATATTTTCATAGCAAACCCTTTTCGGCCCGTTCGACGGCGACGGCCAGGGCCCGGGCTTTGTTGTGCGTCTCGTTGTACTCGTAGGTTGGATCGCTATCAGCCACGATGCCCGCGCCAGCCTGCACATGACACACGTCGTCCTGCATGACGATGGTGCGGATGGTGATGCAGGTGTCCATGGGGCCATCATAGCCGATGTAGCCCACCGCGCCCGCGTAGGGCCCGCGGCGCACGCCCTCCAGCTCTTCGATGATCTCCATGGCCCGAACCTTGGGCGCGCCGCTGACCGTGCCCGCCGGGAATGTGGCCCGCAGCAGATCGAACGCGTCCAGCCCCTCGTTCAACTCGCCCACCACATCGCTGACGATGTGCATGACATGGCTGTAACGCTCCACAGCCATCATCACAGGGGTTTTGACCGTGCCATAGCGGCACACGCGGCCCAGATCGTTGCGGGCCAGATCCACCAGCATGATGTGCTCGGCGCGCTCCTTGGGGTCGGCGAGCAATTCCTCGGCCAGACGCGCGTCCTCCTCGGGCGTCGCGCCTCGCCAACGGGTGCCGGCGATGGGGCGAACCTGGGCCACGCCGCCTTCCAGCCTGACGTGCATTTCGGGGCTGGCGCCAATGAGCCGCAGATCGCCCGGCAGATCCAAAAAGAACATGTAGGGGCTGGGGTTGGTCATGCGCAAGGCGCGATAGATGGCAAAGGGATCGGCCTGGGTGCGTTTGCTCAGACGCTGGCTGAGCACCACCTGAAAGATGTCGCCAGCAACGATGTACTCTTTGGCGCGTCGCACCATGGCCTCATAGACTTCCTGACTTTTGTTCGATTCCCAGCGGTCGTCGTTGCGCACGTCGGGCAGGGCCGGGGGATCGAGAGGCTGGGCCAGTTGAGCCACGATATGCTCGATGCGCGCCACCGCGTCAGCGTAGGCGGCGGTGATGTCGCCATCCAGCCGGGCGTTGGCCAAAACGATGAGCCGGTGTTTGACATGATCGAAGATGACCAGATTATCGGCCAGGAGGAAGACCGCGTCGGGCAAATCGAGATCATCCTCCGCGGTGGCGGGCAGGCGTTCGAAGCGCCGCACGACGTCATAGCCCCAGTAGCCCACAACGCCGCCTGTAAAAGCGGGCAGATCGGGCAAGGGGATGGGGCGACGCTGGTGCAGGCGTTGGGAAAGGACGGAGAGGGGATCGTCCCGCTGGATTTGCTCCAGCACGGCGCCGCCCGCGCCGCCTACGGTCACCTGATTGCCGCGCAGGGTCAGGCTTATGGGCGGGTCCACGCCGATGAAGGAATAGCGCCCGAACTGCTCTCCCTTCTCGACGGATTCCAGCAAGAAGGAGGATTTGCCAGGCTGGCGCAGCTTGAGATAAACCGAGACGGGCGTTTCCAAATCGGCGGGCAGGACGCGCGTGACGGGAATGAGGTTGCCTCTAGAGGCCAGTTTGCGGACGTCGTCCAATGATGGTGAATACATGGCGATTGATGAAATGTGTGTGATGCAGCGAAAACAAAAATCCCCCACGCCAATGACGGCGCGAGGGACGAATGGGCTATATCCGCGGTGCCACCCTCGTTAGACTGGCGGCGTGCAACAAAAAACCATCGCGAGATCGATGGTTCGCTGTTGCCAGTCTCACTCTGCGGGTACGGCCTCGGCAAACGCACTGAAAAACAGGCTTAAGCCCGTTTGGAAGTGCGTTTTTCCACGAGCGATACCCAGCGCCCTGATAACGGTGGCGTCTCCGGATCAGCCTATTGACCCTTTTCGGGCGTTCGGTGATCAGCTCCCCGGCCCATTCCGCATCTGCGCTGATAGCGGCTTCGCAGCAACCGCCGCCTCTCTGAATCCCGCTTCGATGCGTACTCTTCCGGTTCGCAGCCTTTGGGGCTTGTTGAATTGTGGTTGTTAGGATAGCAGATGGCGGGGTAATCTGTCAAGGAGGCGGCGTTCGGCGGGCGGGGTTTTTGCAAAGTCCTCTGCGCACCCGCTTTATTGCTGGCCGAAAACTGTACATCTTGGCGTCAATCGCTTGAAATTATGGAAAATCACAAAATTCCCCCCGATTTACTGCGAAAACCACAAAACCAAATTTGCTATATTGCGAATATCGCAGTATACTCTTCTTCATTCGCTTGCTCAGCGAGGAAGTCATGTTCAAACCGGATGATCTTGATCTCGCCATTCTGGAATTGTTGCGGTCGGATGGCCGCAAACCCTACACCGAAATCGCCCAGGCGCTGCAGGTTTCGGAGGGCACGGTGCGCAATCGCGTCGCCCGACTGATGGAGCACGGCGTGATGCAGATCGTGGGGCTGATCGATCCGGTGCGGATGGGCTATGACGCCCCGGCTATGATAGGGGTGAATGTGCACAACGCGGATATCGATGAGGTTGCCCGCGAGATTGCCCGATTTCCTGAAGTTAGTTATCTGATCATGGTGTCGGGCGGTTTCGATCTGGTGGTGGAAGTCATCTGCCGCGATCGAGAGCATTTCACCCGGTTCATCAACCACAAGCTGCGCAAGATCCCGGGCGTGGCCCAAACCCAGAGTTTTTTCAT
>JALWDV010000563.1 GCA_027036755.1 Anaerolineae bacterium | reverse complement strand
GCTAGCCCCGCAGGGGCGCTGTTTCTAGCCGGGGGACTTCATCCCCCGGCGCTGGCCGCGGGCGCGAAGCGCCCCGTTAATGAATGGATTATTTTAACTTTCCAACTCATTTGGGACGCACCCAATTTAAAATTGCTGAATGACGTAATGTGACATTGCCAAGATAGGACGCTTCGATTTCGGCGTTCACAGCGTTGGCAGCGCCAAAGACATCGGAGGTCTGCGGGAATGAACCGACAATCGTTTGACAACCTTTTCAGTATCAATTTATAATCTTCATTACGTTCGTGCTCCGTATCCAAACCGCTTCACGAATCATATTCGACAGAGGTTTGCTTATCGAGGACAAACTGCTTGACAGCGATGAAACACATCTCGTTGCTTCATTGCAAAAAGTGACGGTGACTTTCGTATCCGTCATACGAACCCACTCCATTCGTTCTCTCAAAGGAGGAGAATCCTATGTCCAAACGTCGTTTTTGGATGCTGCTCAGCATCTTTGTGCTGGCAGCCATGGTTTTGGCCGCGTGCGGCGGCGCAGCCACGCCCGCTCCCAAAGCCACCGAAGCCCCCGCGGCGCAGCCCACCGAGGCCCCGGCCGCACAACCCACCGAAGCTCCTGCCGCGCAACCCACCGAGGCCCCCGCGGCGGAAATGCCCGCCAAAGTCACCATTGGCACCAACGCCGAATACCCCCCCTTCGAATTCGTCGATGACAATGGCGACATCCAGGGCTTCGACATCGACCTGATGAACGCCATCGCCAAAGAGGCCGGTTTCGAGCCCGAATTCGTCAACACCCGCTGGGACGGCATCTTCGTGGCGCTGGCCAGCGGCGAATTCGACGCAGTCATCTCTGCCGCCACCATCACCGATGAGCGCAAGCAGACCGTCGACTTCAGCGATCCTTACTTCAACGCCGGCCAGGTGCTGGCCGTGAAGAAGGGCAGCGACATCAAGAGCCCGGATGATCTGGCTGGCAAGAAAGTGGGCGTGCAGCTCGGCACCACCGGCGACATCTGGGCCACCGACAACACCGATGCCGAAGTCGTGCGCTACGATGAGATCACCCTGGCCATGCAGGCCCTGGCCAACGGCGATGTGGACGCGGTCATCAACGACGCGCCCACCACCGCGGACATGATCAAAGCCAACCCCGAATGGAACGTCGAGATCGTAGCTGGCCCCTTCACCGATGAATACTACGGCATCGCCGTGCGCAAGGACGCTCCGCAGATCAAAGAAGCCATCAACAAAGGCTTGGCCGCTGTCAAGGCCTCGGGCGAATATGACAAGATCTACGACAAATGGTTCGGCGCTCCCGAAGCCGCTGCTGGCGGCGGCGAAAGCGGCGACATGGGCGTCACCTTCATCTTCGGCCGCGGCGGCGACTCCGTCGGCCTCGATCCTGCCGTCGTCACCGATGGCGAATCCTTCCGTGTCACCAACCAGGGCTGCGAATCGTTGCTCGCTTACGACAAAGACACCACCAACGTCGTGCCCAGCCTGGCCGAAAGCTGGGAATCCAATGAGGATGGCACCGAATGGACTTTCCATCTGCGCAAGGGCGTGAAATTCCAGGATGGCACCGACTTCAACGCCGACGCCGTGGTCTTCAACTTCACCCGCTGGTGGGATCCCGAGAATCCTTATCACTTCGAAGAACAGGATTTCGAATACTGGGACTACATGTGGAACGGCTTCAAAGGCGATTCCATCGTCACCGGCATCGACAAGGTGGATGATTACACCGTCAAATTCACTCTCAGCGAGCCCCTGGCCCCCATCCTGGCTAATATGGCCATGCCCATGTTCGCCATCGCCAGCCCCGCCGCCATCGAGAAATACGGCCCGGACTACGGATCTCCTGAAGTCGGCTATGTGTGCACCGGCCCCTACAGCTTCAAAGAATGGGTCACCGATGACCACATCACCCTTACCCGAAACCCCAACTACTGGGGCGATATCCCCGGCAACGTAGACACCATCGTCATCCGCGTCATTCCCGACAACTCCGCCCGCTTCCTGGCCCTGCAAACCGGCGAAATCGACGCCATGGAGCAGGCCAACATCGAAGACATCAGGACCGCCGAAACGGCCGACGGCGTCTACGTCAAACCGCGCCCGGCGCTGAACACCGCCTACCTGGCCTTCAACTACAAGATCAAAGAGCTGCAGGATAAGCGCGTTCGCGAAGCCATTGCCGCGGCCATCGACAAGCAATCCATCGTCGACACCTTCTATGGCAAATATGGCGAAGTGGCCGAGAACTTCCTGCCGCCCATGGTATGGGGCCACAACTTCGACATCCACGGCATCCAGTACGATCCGGAACACGCCAAAGAGCTGCTCGCTGAGGCGGGCTTCCCCGATGGCATCAAAGAAGTCACCTGGGAAGATGGCACCAAGATGCCCTTCAAACTCTACTACATGCCCATCGTCCGCTTCTACTATCCTGATCCCGAAGGCATCGCCCAGGCCATGGCCGCCCAACTGGCTGCCGTTGGCATCGAGGTGCAACTGGAGCAGGCCGGTGACTGGCCCACCTACCTGAAGATGCGCAAGACTGGCGAGCTGAAAGGTCTGTATCAACTGGGCTGGGGCGGCGACAACGGCGACCCCGACAACTTCCTGGGCTACTTCTTCATCGGCACCGACAAACCCAAGGCCAAGGAAGGCTGGGTGCAGTTCCCCGAGCTGGACAAACTGCTGCGCAAGGCCCGCTCCACGGTCGATCAGTCCGAGCGTGAGAAGATGTACCAGCAGGCTGAAAAGATGCTGATGGACAACGCCACCCGCATCTGGGTTGCCCATAACAACACCCCGCTCATCTTCAGCGACAAGGTGGAAGGCTACATCACCAACCCGCTGGGCACCGAGCTCTACAAGTACGTCACCAAGAAGTAACACGCTGCTTCAAACATTCCCGTGGCCCCGATCGTCATGGTCGGGGCTGCATTTTTCTTTCCAGCAATCATTTTTCAGCCATTTTGTAACTACTAAGGTCTCATCACCACTTTTTGCCACGAAGACACGAAGGATAACGAAGGCACGAAGTGTTTTCTTTATTTTTCCCTTCGTGCCTTCGAAAAACTTCGAGCCTTCGTGGCTTTTTGAGG
>JALWDV010000562.1 GCA_027036755.1 Anaerolineae bacterium | reverse complement strand
TGGATGCCGACTATCAAACGCCTGGCGAATTTACCTGGGCTATCCGGATGATCGATCTCCGCACCCTCACAACAAAGGACATCCTGTCGGTGCAGGATCAAGTCTCATATCCCGGTCCCTATTATGATTTCGATGGCGAACGGGTGCTGGTGCAATATAACAGCCACGATGATGCCAGTCAGTGTGATATGAGCTATCTGGTGTTTTTTAATGTGACCACAGGTGAGGCAGAAACGGTCGATGCTCATTGCTATGAAAATGCTGATTTTTACTGGGGGCCCGTTTATTTCCATGACAATATCATTATTGCCGAGAAAGATATCCCGAAAGGGAACGAGGTGTTCAATGATTTGTTCATCCTGCACAAGGAGTCGGGCGTATGGCGCGAGGAAGCGTTTACTAATGATGGTCATAGCAGCATGCCTGTTCTGGATTGGCCTTGGCTGGTGTGGAAAGTGGAAAAACGCTTTGAGTGGGGCCGGAAGAACGCAATCCATAATTTCGAGACGGGAGAAACTTACTTCCGAACACCACCCCTTATAGAAGCGCCTAGCGATCCCAGGCGTTGTGGTCAATTTGTAATGTGGGGGCGCCCTTTTCTGTATCGATTGCCTCATGGTCCGTTATATCAAGTTCCTGGCAGGCAAGGGATATCTAGAGTTCATCTGTCTTGTAATGATCGCTGGGTTGTTTGGAGCGAATTCGAAAATGTCGAAAAACCTCGCGGGGCCGGTTGGGCTGAGTTGCCTCCCACGGACGGGAAATGATCGCTGCCATTGCGAGAATGCTCGGCACGGGCCGCTTCGGGCAGATGTACGAAGTGGCCCGGGATTTCGAGACATTGCTGGCGGGGGAGTAGGATTGGGATTGAGAGATTCATGGAGATTCGTCGAGATTTCGGGCGTTTTTACGCTGTCGTGTGGAGAAATTTGCGAATTTCATGGCAAAACCCCGTAAAAATACGGGGGACAAAAAGACGATTGAGTCATAAAATATAGTTGATTTGCTCAAACCTTCTCCACTCATATATTTCAAATTAGCTAAGGAGGAAAATGATGCGTAAAAAGTCCATTTTATTACTGTTTGTGTTAAGTTTGTCTTTTGGATTGTCCAGCGCCGTATATGCCTCCGCCCAATATTATGGAGGATGGGCCGAACAACCGCGATGGGGCTCCCACTATTGGGAGAACTATGCTTGGTCATCTACTTTGACTTGGTATCCGTATGATAAGTGGGATTCTGTGGGTGTACACTACCTCCAGAATCTCAATGGAACATTCCGTTTTGAACAGGAGGTTTATAAATACGATCCCACGGAATCCTTGTATTGCGACAGATTTAGCTCTCCTTATGTCTATACTTGGAATGGTGGATTACCTCTTACTTACTTTACAGCGGAAGATGAATGTGGTGATCCTAATTGGCCGGAGGAGATAAAAGTCTATTTTGATAAATATCAAATTAACGCATATGTATGGTACGGACACGCATTACGGCTTACAAAACGATGGTCATCAGCTCCTTCCTCAGGAGAAGTCAATTATTCTTTTTCAAATTGGTGGGGCGATTCTTGGTTGGGAAAGATATACTATGACAACAACTTCTACGCAACTACTAGTGAGCCAAGTGGCATGCTTGAATGAACCATGCTTCTACTACGTTTTATTATTGCTCTAACAGATATTTTGGTTAACCACTAAGGAGGCAATGATGAAAAAGTTGTACATTCCTATCACTATTACGATGGCGCTATTGGTGATCTTTTATGCTGCGCATTCTGTTGTAGCAGGCAAAAACAGCTTTTCAGGCGTCGCTGAAACATACTCTTTTCAGGTTGAGATAGACGATAATGAAAATGTAACCGTGGAAGTAGATCCGCAATTCCATGATTCTCAGCGGTGGACCAGATATTTGACACGTAATAAAGAGCGTGGTTGGCAATTGTTAAAAGATGAATCCTACCACGATAAATGGATACACGTTCAAATTGTTTTTACTCAACCCATCCCTTTAGAAGAATTACATCCGCTTTTGCAGCAAACTGAATTTCGAGTTGAAAAGTATGTCGTTGCCGGTGAACGAAAAAATGATATTGCGGCGGGTTATGGGCCTATGATCGCTTATCCCCCACCACTTCGAATGCCACGGTCTCAGCAAGAAGTTTTGTATGATAAAGGCATTTTAATTTTGGAAGGGACCACGCCGGTGAACGACAAGGGCTTGGGGCGTTGGTTGCAAAATGATAAGGTGTATTTGGTTGACACTACCGCTGTAGAATTGCTGGAGTTTCTGGAAAATGATCTTCGCGTCAAACCATTGTTAGAAAAAGGCGCCAATGTCTCGTTTGTAATCCACTGGCCATTAAGTCGCTTATCATGGGATTGGATAACAACCGCAGAGTAAATAGGTCAACGTCTTGAACTCATCGGTTGATCTCTGGAAGATAGTAAGAGGAAGGTGATTCTTGATAATAGCGCCTCGCTATCTTCCAGAGGTGTTTTTGCTAAGGGGAATATTTATAGCTGTCATGGAAATGAAGCACAACGACATGAAGATACAAAAGCTCACGTTGAACTTTTTCAGCATCACCGCCGCCCTGCTCATCTTTATTGCGGTCGTTACGATTCCTTCCGCGACGGCCATGAATGCGCCCTATACGTTTCGAGTGGAGGAAAGAGGCGATCATACCCTGGAAGTCTCTGCCACCCTCAAGCCCTGGCCCGATCCTTCCGCGGCCATGAAGCGCTACCAGGCCGCCAATGCCCAACGAATCGAATCGCTCATCAAGCAAGACCTGACCAACCCGATCTATGTCCAGGTCACCTTTGCGCATCCTATGGATTGGCGGGAAGCCCGCGCCTTGGCCCAGGCCGTGGATTTGCAGGTGGATAATTATCTGATGGTTGGAACAGGCGACAACGGCGAAAAGGCGACGACGATTTACAATCGTTCCTTTGAAAATTCCCCTCCACCCCCCATCGAAACCGGCCCGCGCGGGCAGAAGACCACGCTCTGGGGCGTGATGGTCATCCAGGGGCGCCTGCCAGCGACGGAGGCGAGCTTAGGCTATCTGGCCCGCAATCCGAATGTCCACATGGTGGACGCCACCGCGGTCGAGAT
>JALWDV010000561.1 GCA_027036755.1 Anaerolineae bacterium | reverse complement strand
CACAAGAGGCAAGGGGGCGATTTCACCCCTCCCGGCCTCCCTTTGGCCCCCACCCCGACCCTCCCCCGATACTCGCTGCGCTCGTGTTCGGGGGAGGGAGATGCTCATTTGCTACGCAAATTTGCAAATCAGAGGGCTCCTCCCCCTGCAAGGCGTCAGCCGAAGCGGGGGGAGGCCGGGAGGGGGGCTTTTCGCCAGGCCAAATTTGAAATTGCTGGTCCTGACGTTTTACGCTTGACAGCTTGCCCTGAGCGAAGTCGAAGGGTTTGACGACCTTGTCATGTCGCCTGTGGGCGGCTTCAGCCTTCGAGGTTCGACGCGTAGGCAGTATAGGAGCTATTTTGGAGGGCGTCATGCCGATTTACGAGTATTATTGCTTCGATTGTCGTCGAAAGGTGTCGATTTTTTATCGGACGTTGAGTGCGGCCCAGGCTGCGGAGCCCGTTTGCCCCATCTGCGGCGGCAAGCGCCTGCACCGGCTGGTTTCGCGGGTGCGGGTGCTGCATTCTGAGGAGGATCGTCTGGAGCGACTGGCCGACAGCTCGCTGATGGCGGGGCTGGAGGAAGAAGACCCGCGAGCCCTGGCCCGGTTCATGCGGGAGATGAAGGGCGAACTGGGCGAGGACATGGATGATCCCGAGCTGGATGAGATGATCGGGCGTCTGGAGGCGGGGGAATCGCCTGAGGCCATCGAGGCCAGCCTGGGCCTGGGCGATTCCGAGTTCGGCGACTGAGGGCTCAGGGCAGCGTCGTCTCGAGTTGTCCCAGGAGCGGCGCGCCGTGGGCGTGGATGTAGGCCCGAACGCGCAGCGTCGCGCCGCCCGGGTCGCTATCCACCGACAGCCACGCGGGATAGATGTCGCCCTGGTTCCAGTGGGTGGTGGGAAAATCGTAGCCCGCGGGCCGCTGCGTGGATGAAAAGAGCTGCTGGCCCTCTTTTTCGACGCTGATCGCGACCTTGATGTCGGGGAGAGCGGGCTGGGTGGCCCGCCAGTAGAGCCACAGGCCCCCGGCCGCGGGCTCCAGCCCCACCAGCTCCAGACCCTCATCGAAGGTCGTTCCCGGCAGGGCGATGGGCGGCTGTTCGGGCGCATGAAAGTCATCTGGCAGGCGATAATGCCGCAATCCCAAAAAGGCGAAGGGGGGAACGGGCAGCTCGCGGGCATAGCGCCCGAGCTGGGTAGTCACCACGTGGGCCGGATCCACCACGTCGTCCTGCCACAGGAAGAGCCAGACGCCGCCGTAATCGGCCAGGTCCTGGTTGAGGGCCCGCGCGCTTTCTTGCCAGCCCAACACCTGGGTCACGTCCAGTATCTCGATGTCGGGCAGGCGATAGCGGGGAACCTGCCAGGGCGGCGGCGCGTCGGGCGGCAGATATGTATCGAACACGGGGAAGGCGTGGCCCGAGACCAGCAGCGCGGCCTCGTCGGGCTGGCGGTGCTCGAACATGTAGGCGATGGCTTCGCGCCAGGCGCTCTTGGCGAAGTTGGGGTCGTTGCGCCAGTTGTCCAGGCCCAGGGCGCTGGTTGTGGTCACCAGCAGCAGTGCGCCCACGGCCAGGATGCGGGCGACGGGGCGCAGCCAGGCGGGGCGGGCTTGCAGCCAGCGTTCGGGCCGCCAGAGCGTGGCCGATCCGCCGCCAATGAGCAGCGCCCAGGCGGGCCAACTGATGAGCAGATAGCGGGGGTTGAATTTGGGCGTGTGGTAGGCCAAAAGCAGGATCAGCGCGGGCGGCAGCAGCAGCCAGTGCAGGATCAGCGCCAGGGGACGTTGCCCGCCCCGGCGTTTGACCGCGGCCAGGGCTATCAGCCACAGGGGCGCGGCCAGTCCGAACCAGGGCAGCAGCCTCAGCGCGGCCTCCTCCCGAAAGACCTCGGTGGCTCCGACGGTGAAGTTGTCGGCCGCGTGCATCAGGGCCTCGCCCAGCTTCAACATGCCCGGCCAATAGCTGCTGTCGATCTGAAAACGGCGCAGCATGGCGGGCAGCCAGGGCAGGTATCCCAGCAGAATGACGCCATTGGCGAGGGCGAAGCCAGCCAGGGCCCGGGGGTTGCGATTTTCCCGAATCCACACATGGGCCCAGTAAAGCGCCAGGGCCAGCAGCGCAAATCCGGCGAAGTAGTGGGTGTACATCGCGGCCAGGCCCGTCAGCGCATACAGGGCCAGATAAAGCAGTCTCTTGCGCTCGTCCCGATTCCTCGCCCCGCCGTGGGAGCTGTGCTCAAGCAGGGCCGCCACCCACCAGGCCGCCAGGGTGACCAGGAAGATGAGCATGGCGTACATGCGGGCCTCCTGGCTGTAATACACCATCAGGGGCGAGATGGCCGCGACGAACCCGGAGAGCAGGCCAGCGCAGTCATCCCACAGCCTGCGGGCCATGATCCCCAGCAGGGGAATGAGCAGCGCGCCGAAGGCGGCGGAGAGGAATCGCATGAGATACGCGATGTTGCCGGGCCAGGGATCGAACAGCCGCAGCCATCCGCCCAGCAGCAGGTAGTAGAGGGGCGGCTGGATGTCGTTCGCGGTCCATCGGGCCAGCTCGGCGATGCTCATTTGCGAGACGCGCGCGGTCACGCCTTCGTCATACCACAGGCTTTGCACATCCAGATGCTGGAGCCGCAGCAAGACGCCCAGGAGGAGCAGCAGCAGGAGCGCCAGCCGAAAGCGTCTGCTCATCGCCCGGTTCGCCTCCATTGCTTGCTGATTACTGATCGTCTGAAAATTGCCTTTCCTTTTTTCGCTAGCTGACTGATGAATGTTGACTCCACTGCAAAAAGGTCATTTCACCACAGAGACACGGAGGACACGGAGGAAATAGTGGTAGTTCACAGAGAAATTCCTCTCCAAATCTCACCTTTTTCTTCCTCCGTGCGCTCTGTGCCTCCGTGTTGAAGGTTTTTTCAGTGCAGCCAATGTTCATAAGTGAAATCGGTCATCGTGGCGTTCGCCACGTCCGCCCGGCGATGAAGTCGCTGGGCTACAAAACAGCGCCGGATAAATCCGGCTAGCCCCGCAGGGGCGCTGTTTCTAGCCGGGGGACTTCATCCCCCGGCGCTGGCGGCGGGCGCGAAGCGCCCCGGGCCTATAACCGGATTATTTTGTCAATGTTCATAAGTCGGGCTCTTCAGGCC
>JALWDV010000560.1 GCA_027036755.1 Anaerolineae bacterium | reverse complement strand
ACAATCCAACCGCCGCATCATAGCGCTGGCCCGTATACCGGTAGTCCGTCTGCACCGGGATGTGTCCATCGCCGCCGATCCACGTGTAGCGGAAATCGCCAAAGGCCTTGTAGCGGTCTTCCCACAGCTTGGTTCCGCCCCCATTGGCAATGACGCTGGTGGAGCCCAGGTGGTCGCGGAAGACGTAGCGCAGACCATTGTTGCGGGGGTAGCCGCTGCGCCGGAACGCGATCAATCCATCATTGGCGAAATAGTATTTGGTGGAGCCAGAACCCGCAGTCGTTTCGTAGTGCTGGCCAGGATAATAAGTCGTCTCGCCATTCACCACCCCCTTCACCCGGTTGCCGTCGCCATCGTAGAAGTACTCGGCAATCGTCGTCGCGCCCATGGTCACCGGCGCCAGAGGGCGGGCCTCTGGCGGCGCAAACAAACGCCCGAGCAGCGAAGCGGGGGTGTGGGACGCCAGCAACGCGCCCGCGGCCAGCCCGAAATCGAACTCCCCCAGCCTTTCGCTCACCCCCACCGGGCAATCGCCCTCCATGGCCACGATCTGATAATAATAATTGGCGGCGGGATCCCCCACGTGGTCGGCGTCGGTGTAGCTGGTGGCCGCGGTCGTCGCAATCTGTTCGCTGCCGGCATCCCCCGGCGAGAAATAAGGGGACGCGCTGCGCCACACCTCATAAGCGCTGGCCCCGCTCACCGCGCTCCAGCTCAGATGCGCATCGACGCCCACGCCCAGGATGCTGGCCGGAACCGCATCCACCCGCGCCACCTGGCTGAGATGATTCCAGGCGTCGTAGCTCAGCCTGAAAAGCTCCCCGCCCGCCAGACGTGTGGTGGCGTTGCCATTGGCGTCATAACAATAGCGCTGTCCCAGATAACGCCTCGCAGCATGGGGATGCGCCGCATCATACGCATACGCGCCATCCCCTTTGTGCGCCAGATTGCCGTTGGCCGCATAATCATACGTTTCGCTATACTGCCCCGGCCCCCCGCCGCTGACGCTGGCGCTCTGCAGCCGGTTCAGCGCATCATATCCAAAATCCTGAGTCTGCGACGCCATCCCATCCTCGATGCGCGTCACATTCCCCACCGCATCATAATCGTAGATCAGGCTCTGCCAGCCTTGCGCCGATATCTGGTGCAAACGCCCGCCCTGCGGGTCATCCCAAGCGTAATAATCATACTCGGTGGTGACGCCCAGACCCAGGTCGCGGCTCCGCAGCCGCGCGGCCGCATCATACGTGGCGTCGGAGACATAGGCGCGCTCACCACTCATCCTCTCCATCAACCCCCGGTCGTCATAGTCAAAGACCACCTCCTCGCCATCAGGATAAGTCTGCTTGCGCACCCGGTCCGCCGAATCATAGGCGTAGCGGGTGATGTATGCCACGCCGCCCAGGGTTCTGGTCTCGCTCTTCACCCGCCCCCGCGGGTCATACACCCACGCGCTCGTCCCCGCGTTGCGGCTCTCCAACCCCGTGCGCCGGCCCTTGCCGTTGGCGCCGGCGTCATACGTATGCGTCGCCTGCCACACCAGATTCCCCCAGGCGCAATCGGGCGTGGCGTCCGGGTCCTCACGCACATAACGCAGCCGGTTATGCCCGTCATATTCATAACACAACGTCACCCCGCGGGCGTCCCTCTGACGGATGAGATTGCCGCTGGCGTCATAGGCGTAGCTCCACGCCCCCATATCCGGGTCATCCATCCCCACCTTGCGACCCAGCGCGTCATACGAGATGCTCGTCACATTCCCATCCCCCGCCCGCACCTCCTGCAACAAATCGCGCACATCATAGCCATACGTGGCCGAAAAATAACTGGCCCCCACATCCCAGACAGGCGCATCATGCTCCCCCTCGTACTGATACGAACCCACAAGACGCCCGAACTCATCGGTCGCGCTCAAGCTCTCATGCCCTTTGGCGTCGATCACCGCCGTCAGCAGACCATTGTAAAAAGTGCGGGTCTGAGCGCCGCTCGGTTGCGTCGTCAGCGTGGGACGGCCCAGACTGTCATATTCGGTCGTCGTCGTCGGCTGCGAGAGGTCCGGCGGCCCATAATCGTCGTTGCCAACGGTGATCGTATAAGGCATACTGGCCTCCGCCACCTTCCCCAGCGCATTATAACGCTGCCAGCTCACGATGCGCTGGTTGGCCGCATCCCCCGCGCCGCGGCGCTGGATCACCTGCCCCAGGCCATCGTAATAAGTCCAGTCATACACATAGCTGGCGTTGGCGTCGTCGTCGCCATTGGCGTCGTTGCGCAAGCCATGCTTCACCCGGAAGGGGCTGTCATCGTCGTATTCATAAGTTTCGGTGGCGGGATTATCGAACCCGGCCCCGGGCCGACGCAACGCCGTGGGCCGCCCCCAGGCATCGTAACTGTAACGGGTGATCGCCCCGTTGGCGTCCTCCACTTCTTGCAATTGTCCGGTCAGACCACTTCCTCCGCTTGCGGCATTGACGCCGTAGTAACGATAACTCGTCGTCAGCGTCGCCCCGCCCCCGGCCCCCGGCGTCACGCTCTCGCTAACCGGATAAGCATGGAAGAGATCGTCATACACCCTGCTCGTCACCGCCCCGTTGGTCGCGGTCTGGTTGGTGAGATTGCCATAGCTGTCATACCCCAGCAGCTTTTGCCGCACCCACCCATTGTTGCAGCCCCCGCCCGCGGGCAGCCCCTGGCCCGCCTGCCAAACCTCGTGCAGGAAGCCCGCGGTGGGAGGCGTGTCATAAGCGGCGTAACCGCTGGCCCCATCATACACCAGGCGACGCTGCGCCTGACACGCGCCTGAACCGTCATACAACTTCTCCTCCGCCATCTTGTTCACGATGTAACGCCCATTCGCCACATCATCCACCGGATAAAACTCCCGCCGGATGCGGCGATACAGCGCCCCGTCGCCATCATACATCCACTCTCCCGTCACATTGCCATACTGCGCGCCCCCTTGCTGCCCCAGAGTATACGCGTAATGAGTTTCTTGCGCAACGGGGTTCAGGCCATCTTTATCGTATATTTCCATGGTGCGTTGGCTCAACCCAATGAAATGCCCTCCGCCATACACATTCGACGTGAATGTCGTCCATTGTGAAAGCGTTCGCCGTTGCAAAACCCCGCCGTC
>JALWDV010000559.1 GCA_027036755.1 Anaerolineae bacterium | reverse complement strand
GCGATGGGGTGAGGGAGGGGCGGGCGGTTGGGGGCAGAAGCAAAGCTTCGCTTTCCCCGGACGCCGCGCCTGCTGCAGATTGCGAAAATGCGCGCAATCCGGGCGCGAGGGCCAATTGGCCGAGGATGATGCTGATGAGAATGAGGGTGAAAAGTATGCGCCGCATGGTTTTTGCGTCGGTTGTAGCAAGAGGGATGGTGAGTGGAGATGAGTGTAATGAAAATCGACGGGAATGGCAAATAAGCTCAATCGGTGCGAAAGCGCGTCAGCAGCCAGGGAATGCCGATGATGACGGGGAAGAAAAGTACGGCTGCGTGCATGACCAAGCCATAGGCCAGCCCCTGATCGCTGGGGACGCCGGCAATGGAAAGGGCCAGGATGGCGAGCCATTCGAAGATGCCGATGCCCGCCGGGGCCACTGGCACGCTGAGGCCGCCCTGAACAATGACGTTGGCGAGAATGGCCAATGGCAGGCTGGCCGGGAGAGAAAGCGCGGCCAGCAATGCGTAGGTGGCGCTGATGCTGCCCGCCCAGACCACTGCCGTCCACAACAACACTGGAACAAGGCGATGCCGATGACGCAGGGCGGAAAAGCCGTCCAGCAGTCTGATGAGGGCCCCCGCGGGCCAGGCGATGGCGGGCCAACGGTCGCCAATGTGCGCTAACAGCTTCTGTGAAAGAGGCAGGACGATGATGGCTCCCAGCCAGATGATCAGGGCGACGAGGCTGACGAACCAGATGGAACGCTCATTGGCGGTGAGCCAGGCGGGCAAGATGAAGGAAGGCAGGGCGAGGGTGAAGAGCCCGCCCATGATCACCAGGTCCAGCACCTTTTCGGCGCCGATGGTGCCCGCGGCGGAGGCGGAGCTGACTCCGCGATAGCGCCCCATAAAGTAGGCGCGAGAGATGTCGCCGCTGCGGAAGGACAGGGTGAAATTAAGCAATTGCCCCGCCATCAACGAGCCAAAAGCGTCCCAGCGCGGCGGCAATGCCTGGCTGACAGGGAAAAGCTGGCGCCAGCGGGACGCTTTTGCGAAGTTGTTGACAAAAAGAGCGAGCATGGCCGCCAACAGCCAATCTCCCTGCACCTGCCAGATGTATTGCAGCGCCGATTGCCAATCGACGGTGCGCGCCAGCATGTACAGGGAGAAAAGGGTGACGGCAAGCCCTGCCACCAGCCCCGCCCCGCGGCGCGAGGCGGAGCCCGAAAACGGGGAGCGGCGCATCTCCAGTAACGTTCTGAAACCTTAGTGTATCATGGCAGGAAGGTATTGGCGATTGTTTCCCATCACCGGGCCAGAAGCATCCTGGAGGAAGACAGGCAAATACATGCGAAGATCCATGGGCGGCGGTGTGGGCGTAGGCGTGGGCGTGTAGGTGGGCATGGTCAAATCCTCGATGAAGCGGATATCGTTGTCGATCATAATGCGGACTTTTCCGTTCCGTTGCCCATCCGCGTCTCCGGCGCCGCCATCGGCAATCGTGCTTTCGGAGACGATGTCCAAATCATCATCGCCGGCAACGTTGGTTCGGACTTTGACCACGCGCACAGAGCCGCCGGTGCGAGTAATGGGGAAGTCGACGGGCTGGGGCGGCGGATTGTTGGGATCATCATCGTACATCCACAATACGGTCTTGGTGCGCCCGCGATCGTTGAATTCGTATCCTTCGAAGAGGTATGACAGATCGTTGCGAGGTCGCACAAAGGTGGCGTTCTGCAATTCGGTGGCCAGGGTTTTGTAGGCGTAGAACGTGGGTTTGGGCGAGCCATCCAGATGCAAAAGTCCGTACCGACGACCGTCGTAACTGATCGAAAATTCGAGATCGATGGCGGTGAACCAGATGATAGGATAGACGTTCACCATCTGGGCTTCCAGGAATGACTGGTAGACGGCCAATATCTGGCGATGATAGTCGGGGAGATTATGGTTGTTGTGGGAGGTCTCGCCAACTTCGGTCACCATGATGGGCTTGCGCTGACCGGTGGCGTTGTACACTTCGGAGGCCAGCCAACGGGCCTTGTAGGAGATGTGGCGATTGTAACGATTGTATGGTGACGGCTCCCAGCGCCATCCTGACCAGGGATAGTAGTGGAAGTTGATGATATCGAAGTAATCAGCGCCGCCCGCGGCCAGAATGTCATCCAGGAATGAGGGATCGAAGACGCCGCCGCCAGGATCGGTGGTGAAGTAATCATAGGCCAGGCCGCCCAGAGCCACGTAAGCCTTGGGATTTGCGGCTTTCACCGCGGGGTAGACGTGTTTGAGCATGTTTGCGTAGGCTTTACCGCCAGCGCCCGGGGCTGCATTGGGATTGTATGCGAATCCCCAGCATCCTCCCAGCCAGGAGAAATTTACGGCGTCGCTGTTATCGGGCTCGTTGTAAAAGGACCAGAACAAAACGTTGTATGGGGGACGACTGTATCTTTCTACGGCCTTGCCGATGAAGGTGGCGAAATCGTCCAGATGATCTTCATCGATGGGACCGCACATGGTGTCGGCCGCCCAAGAGGGGTTGCCAGTGACGGTGATGACAACTTGATAGCCTTCGCTGGCGGCCTGTCCCAAAACAGAATCCCATTTGGACCAGTCATACTGGCCGGGCGATTGTTCCACCGACGCCCATCCCAAAAACAGCGTGGTCCACAGGGCGTTGGCTTCTCGAGCTTTCACAGAGCCTTTCATGTCGGGATACAGCCAAACGCCGTAAGGACTGGTGGGGAATCCCGTGGGGGGAGGAGCGGGATCGATGATGCCGTCATCGAGGTTCAGGGCGTTGGCGGGAGTCACTGCGGCTCCGGCAATGAGCACCGCCAGGAATACAAATAGTAGGGGGTAAGAAATTTTTTTCATCATTTTCTCCTGAAGAAGCGGGATGACGCGTTGATGCTTATGAGTCTGTCAGCCGTTATGGCGACAGAAAACTTCGAGCAGTCGCCATGAGCGGCTGCTCACCACATAACGAACGAAAATGGAACGCAGAAACCTCTGATGCACATAGATTCTCGCAGATTATCCTGATTTTATCTGTTTTATCTGCGTAGATCGGCTTTTTCTGCGTCATCTGCGTTCTATTTACGGAACAGTCCAACGGCGGGCGAGCCCGCGCCGATACCGATGAAAGACGAGGACAC
>JALWDV010000558.1 GCA_027036755.1 Anaerolineae bacterium | reverse complement strand
TGCGCCCCATTGGCGACACCATGGCCCGGGCCACCAACGATGTGCGGGAGATCAACTTCATGTTCAACCCGGGCGTGAATCTGGTCATCGGCTCGCTGATGTTCCTGTTCATGCCGCTGATCATGGCACCGCGTTATCACCCGGCGCTGATGCTGGCCCCGGCCGCGTTCATCGTCCTCTACGTCCTGGCCCTGGCCCAATATCTGCACGAATTGCAGCCTGTCACCCGGCGGGTGCGAGACGCGTTCGGTGAGATGAACAGCCGTCTGGCCGAGGTGCTGGACGGCATCGAAACGGTGAAGGGCGCGGCTCAGGAGGAGCAGGAGGTGCGTCGGTTCGAGAAAGTCGCCCGGGCCTTTCGCGATGCGTTCGTCCACCAGGGCGATGTCGAGGCCCGTTTTTTGCCCCTGTTGCTGCTGACGTTGACCAATTCGGTGGGATTTCTGCACGCGGTCATCCTCTTTCGTCGCGGCCTCATCGATACGGGCGATATGGTGGCCTACATGGGGCTGCTGGCGCTGCTGGGATTTCCTACCTTCATCTCTCTGTTAGCTTACTCCCGGGTCTCTTCGGGCGTGTCCGCAGCCCGCCGCATCCTGGAGCTGATCAACGCAACCACGCACATCGATCAGAATTTCGGGGGCTACGCCGGGCCCATGCGGGGCGAGGTGGCCTTCGAGCATGTGTATTTCTCCTATCCGCCCGAGACCGAGCCGGTGCTGCACGACATCTCCTTTCGTGTGCAGCCAGGACAGCGGGTGGCCGTGGTGGGGCAGACGGGCGCGGGCAAGACCACCCTGGTTAAGCTCATCAACCGCACCTACGACGTCTCTCGGGGCAGGCTTTTGGTGGATGGCGTGGATGTGCGGGCGTGGAACATCGAAGCGCTGCGCCGTCAGATCTCCATCATCGAACAAGACATCTTCCTCTTCTCCCGCAGCATCGCCGAAAACATCGCCTTTGGCAGGCCGGAGGCCAGCATGGATGAGATCATCGCCGCGGCCAAAGCGGCCCAGGCCCACGATTTCATCATGGCGCTGCCCGAGGGCTATCAGACCGTCATCGGCGAGCGGGGAGTCACCCTCTCGGGCGGCCAGCGGCAGCGCCTGGCGTTGGCCCGGGCCTTCCTCACCGACCCCGCCATCCTCATCCTCGACGATTCCACCAGCGCCATCGACAGCGCCACCGAAGACAAAATCCAGCGGGCTATCTTCGCCGCGGCCAAAGGACGCACCACCTTTATCATCACCCACCGCCTCTCCCAAATTCGCTGGGCCGATCTCATCATCGTCTTGCGTCGGGGCCGCATCGACGCCATGGGCGATCACGAGACGCTGATGCGCGAATCCGAGGCTTACCGCCGCATCTTCGCAGGATGAGGCCAGTATTCAGTAATCAGTTTTCAGTGTTCAGTAGCCAGTGAGACGAACCAGAAGCCTGAACTGTCCACTGATTACTGAACACTGACACACTGAACACTAACTCATGGGTTTTTTCGCTAATCTCGACACCGAAGGCTACGACCGCCAGTACAGCGACAAGGAATTGTTGCAAGGCATCGGCGCGTATTTCAGACCCCACGCCCGGCGGTTGGCGCTCATCACTTTCATGCTGGTCGTCATCGCCGCGTCCAGCGCCAGCTTCCCGGTGTTGGTGGGGCGAGGCATCGACCTGCTGCAAAAGGATGACAACCCCGCGCTGATGGCGCTATTGACCGCGGGCGTCTTCATTTTTGGCGTGATCGTATGGCTGGCCAACTGGCTGCGGCGGCGGCTCACCGTTCGCACCATCGGCGATATCGTGCTCACCCTGCGCACCGACGCGTTCCGGGCCTCGATTAACCATGATCTTTCCTTCTTCGATCAATACGCGTCGGGCCGCATTCTCTCCCGCATCACCACCGATTCCCGCGATTTTGGCGAAGTCGTCACCATGGTGGCCGATGTCACCGCCCAATTCATCACCGCCCTCATTCTGGCCGGATTCCTGATCAAAATCGAATGGCGGTTGGCGGTGGGCGTTTTTCTCTTCTTGCCCCTGCTTTTTGGGGCGGCCAGCGCCCTGCGCAAGATGATGCGCAAATACACCCGGCTGGGCATGAGAGCCATGGCCGTGGTCAACGCCAAGATCAAGGAAAGCATCGGCGGCATCGCGGTGGCCAAAAATTACCGGCAGGAATCAGCCATCTATGAGGAATTTGGCGAAGCCAATGAGGAAAGCTATCAGGTGAATGTGCGCCGGGGCTTCGTGCTCTCCTCGGTCTTTCCGCTGCTGAACGGACTGGGCGGCGTGGGCACGGCTGCATTGGTGTACGCGGGCGGGCTCAGCGTGATGCAGGGCATTGTCACCGCGGGGGCCTGGTATCTCTTCCTCACCAGCCTGGATCGCTTCTTCTTCCCCGTGCTGAACCTGGCCGCGTTTTCGGCGCAGATTCAGGCGGGCCTCTCCGCAGCGGAACGCATCTTCGCGCTCATCGAGGCCGACCCCAACGTCATCCAGACCGATCATCGCGTTCCCCCGCCCCTTTCGGGCGACATCCGCTTCGAAGACGTCACCTTTCGGTATGTCGAGGGCGAAGACGTGCTCTCCCGCTTCAATCTGCACATCCATGCCGGAGAAACCATCGCCCTGGTGGGACACACAGGCGCGGGCAAGACCACCATCGCCAAACTCATCGCCCGCTTTTACGAATTCCAGTCCGGTCGCATTCTGGTGGATGGCCTGGACATCCGCACGTTGGATCTGGCCGCATATCGCAAACAACTGGGCATCGTCTCGCAGATACCCTTCCTGTTCTCGGGCTCGGTGGCCGAAAACATCCGCTACGTCAACCCCAAACTCAGCGACGAGGAGATTCTGGCCCTGGCCCGTCAGATCGGCGATGGCGAATGGCTGGAGACCCTGCCCGACGGCCTGCAAACCCAGGTGGGCGAACGCGGCGGGCGTCTGAGCATGGGACAACGCCAACTCGTGGCCCTGATGCGGGTGCTGGCTCACAAACCCGCCATCTTCATCCTGGACGAAGCCACAGCCAGCATCGATCCCTTCACCGAATGGCAGATCCAACAGGCCCTCAATCTCATCCTGGCCCGCTCCACCAGCATCCTCATCGCTCATCGCCTTTCCACCGTCAAAGC
>JALWDV010000557.1 GCA_027036755.1 Anaerolineae bacterium | reverse complement strand
CTCCCTCCCCCGATACTCGCTGCGCTCGTGTTCGGGGGAGGGAGATGTCCATCCGCCACACAGATTGGCAAGTCAGAGGACTCCTCCCCCTGCAAGGCGTTAGCCGAAGCGGGGGGAGGCTGGGAGGGGGGCTTGTCGCCAGGCCAAATTTGAAATTGCTGGTTACAGCAGAATGACGTTTGACGCTTGACTGCTTGCCCTGAGCGAAGCCGAAGGGTTTCACGGTCTTGGCATGTCGCCTGTTGGCGGCTTCAGTATTCTCGGTCGGACATGCGAACTGCATGGTTACATGCGAACGTCCAGGGGCCTTTGCCATCGAGGCGCAAGTCCGAAAGTCGCAGCGGGTTGACGGTCAGACGCCTCCGATTGTTAACGGCATCATTTCAAATTCAGTTCCAGATATTTTGCTGTTGGATCTGGATTGAAACGGTATGGGGCGATTTCTTTGAATCCCAGTGTTGCATAAAGTCTTATTGCTGCCTTCATATATCCCAAGGTGTCCAGCCTCATTTTTTCGTACTCCAAATTTTTTGCTTTTTTTATAAGTTCGATACAAAGGCGCCGTCCCAATCCCATACCTCGAAATTGTTCATAGACAAATAACCGTTTCATCTCACAAACCTTATCATTGAGCTTTCTAAGTCCTACCCCGCCAGCCAACTCCCCATTGTGCCATGCAAGGAGAAATAATCCGTTCGGAGGCCCATACATTGAAGAAAGATCAGATAATTCCTGATCGATATTCTGAAAAGATAAATCCATATTGAGCCAGCGGATATAATCTCTTATCATCTGCATTGCAAAGGTGAAATCTAGGTCTGTAGAGCAAGATTTAATCTCCATCATGTTTTCCAACTAACTCTATTTGCGCACCAATAATCCCGCGCCCGCGGCGACCAGTTCGCCCAGCATCAGCCACAGGCGCATGGCCAATGCCGCGATGGTGGCCGTAGCGCCGCCGATGAGAGGCGTCAGCAGCAGATACGCCACGCCCTCGCGCACCCCCAGGCCGCTGGGCGTGATGAAACTGATATAGCCCGCGGCGTAGCTCAGGGGATAGGCCGCAATGAGATGGACGGCCTGGGCCAGGATGGCCGCGGGGGGCGAATCGCTGAGCGCGGCGGTGAGAAAGAGGAAGCTGACGCCCAGTAGCAGCCAGACCAGGGTGGTCAGCGCCAGCGCCCGCAGCAGTTCGGGCGTGTTCAGATGCAAGGGCAGAGGCGCACGCCCCATCTTGCGCAAAATCCAGTTGACCATCTGCACCAGCCAGCCGGGGCGGGCCAGAAAAAGCAGCAGGGGCAGCGCCAGCAGCGACATCCACCGGGCCACGCTCGCGGGCAGAAGCGTGGTCAGCAGGCCCAGGTTGCCGGTGAGAGGAAAATACACAGCGGCGATGAAGGCCGCGGCCATGAGATTCACCAACTGATACGCGACGATGCTGGTGACGGTGGACATGGCCCGCACGCCCTGCTCCTGGCCCATCACCGTCATGCTCAGGGGCTGCCAGATGTTGCCCGGGATGTAGCGGGTGATAGCGCTGAGGAACCAGATGCGCCACGCCCGGGCGTAGGAAAGCTCGCCGCCCACGATGCGCAACAGCCGCCGCCAGACGCTCACCTCCAGCAGCCAGCTCAAGGCCAGGGCCAGCCCCGAAAGCGCCAGCCAGCCCGGGCGCAGATGCCATTCGTAGGCTCGCAGCGCCTGCCATTGGTCGAGGATGAGCAGGCCGATGAAGAGCAGCGCCAGGGCTAGAAACGCAAGCTGGATGGGCCGCTTCCAGCGCTTCAACCGGCTCATGCGCCCGCCCGCTCCTGCACCAGCCGTCGAAAATGCGCGCGATAGCGCCGGGCCAGATGGGGCCAGCCGTACGCCTCGTCGATCTTGCGGCGACTGGCCGCGCCCATGCGCCGGGCCAGCTCGGGGGATTCCCGCAATCGGGCCAGGGCCTGCGCCAGGGCCTCATGTTCCCCTTCGGGGAAGATGAAGCCGTTGACGCCATCTTCGATGACCAGATCGTTGCCCGCGCAATCGCTGCCGATGACCGGTTTGCCGCAGGCCATCGCATCCAGCACGCACACGTTCAGCCCATCCACCGGCCGGGTGACGCTGGGCATCACCAGCACGTCGGCCATGTTGTACCAGGCCGCCATCTCGTCATTGGGCACGCGGCCCACCCAGTGCATGCGTTGCAATCCCAGCTCGCGGCCCAGAGCCTGCCAGGTTTCCCACAGGTCGCCATCGCCGATGAACACCCCATGAACGGGCCGAGGGCCATCAGGCAGCAGCGCCAGCGCCCGCAGCAACACATCGAAGCCCTTTTTGTACACCATCCGCCCCACCGCCAGGATGATGAACGCGTCATCGGGAATGCCCAAACGGGCTCGCAAGGCCCGTCCAGCGTTCTCGTCCGGGCGCAATTTGTCCGGGTCTACGCCGTAGATGATGAGATCGAAGCGCGCGGGGTCTGCGCCCAGATGCGCCACCGCCACCTGACGCAGTTCCCGGCTGTTGGCTGTGATGAGTCCCGCCTGGGCGAACGCGAACCGGGCCATCTTGCGAAACAGGGGATTCTGCGCGGCCACCAGCGCATCGCTGCCCGGAATGCTCACCGCCAGAGGGATGTGCAGACGGCGGCTGGCGACCGCGGCGATGAATCCATTGGGCAAAACCCAGTGCGCGTGCAGCACATCCAGCTTTTGGGCGCGGGCCACCCGCAACGCGGCGCGGATGCCCGCCAGAAACATGGTCGGGCTCAGAAGATAGGTGTTGGCCTTCATGCGGATATCGGCCTGCATGGTGCGCATGTAGCCCAGTTGATGGGCCGCGTCCGACCAGGCGTAGCGATAGAGATGCAGCCGGGGCCGGGCGCGGGCCAGGATTTCGGGCGCGTAGGCCGCGTCGTAGGGAGCGATGACATGCACCTCCTCGCCCTGGCGCGCCAGCTCCTCGCAGAGTTGTTGCACGAAGACGCCCGAAAAATCCCCGGTGAATCGGGGGTAGTTGTGGGTGAGCACGCCGATTTTCATTCCCGGGCCTCGTCCTGCTCCCCCGGGTTGGTCAGCGCGTCCAGCCTGCGCTCCAGTTCGGTCAGACGGTCGCCCTGGGCCACGATGAGTTCGGCCAGAAAGCCCACCAAAAAGAAGAGCAGCCCCGCCAGGGTCAGGCCCAGCGCGATCCAGAAGATGGGGCGGCGCTGGGTCTCGAATGCGAACCAGAGGAAGATGAGGTAGAGGAAGATCGCGCCCGAAATCAGCAATGACGCCAGGCCCAAACCGCCGAAGAAGCGCATGGGAGCTTGGCTGAAGGTGAGCAAAAAGCGGATGACCAGCACATCGAGGAAGGAAACCGGGATGCGTCCGAAGCCGAAATGGCTGCGCCCGGCCTTGCGCGGATGCCATTTGGTGGGAACTTCACCCACGCGCCATCCCTGATCCGCCGCGATGTGCAGCAGAAAGCGGTGCCAGTCCGAGCGCAGCGGCGGCAGAGATTCGATGACCTCCCGCCGGAAGCCCTTGATCCAGTTGGCGTCGTGCACCTGCACATCGAACAGGCGGCTGCTGACCAGGTTGTAGATGGCCGAGGCGAATTCCTTGCCATCGGCCCGGCCCTGCCGCCACCCCGACACCACGTCGTAGCCTTCCAGCAGTTTGTGATAGAGCTTGGGGATGTCCTCATCTGGGTGGGATTCGAGATCTGCGGGCAGGAAGATGATGAATTCTCCGCGCGAGGCGTGAAAGCCGTTCTGCAAGGCCACTGTCAGGCCCCGGTTGCGCCGGTGGCGGATGAGGCGCAGCCAGGGATAGCGGGCCTGGAGGGATTCGATCACGTCGCCCGTGCCGTCGGCGCTGCCGTCGTCCACGAAGACGAGTTCGCCCGGGACGCCCAGCTCATCGAAGGCGCGGGCGGTGCGTTCGACCAGTTCTGCGATGTTTTCGGCTTCGTTGTATGCGGGGATGAGGACGGAAAGGGTGGGGGGCATGGAAAGGTGGGGAGAAGTGGAGAATGAGGGGGCAATTGCTATGAGCGGCTGCACACCGAAACCCCCTTGTTACGTCATTCCGACGACCGCAGGGAGGAGGAATCTCCTCGTTTGCAAGGGGATTTCTCGGTCGCTGCGCTCCCTCGAAATGACATAACGAAACGCAGGAACTTCTGATGCACACAGATTTTCGCAGATTGTTTTGATTTTAGTAACTGCTTAGGTAGCCAGATTCGACCTTGAAAATGCCTTGCCACGAAGGCTCGAAGGGACGAAGACACGAAGAAAATCCTTATTTCTCACCCTTCTCGCCTTCGTGTCGTCGTGTCTTCGTGGTTTTTGGCCTTGCTACCTTAATAGTTACTGATTTTATCTGATTTTATCTGCGTAGATCAGTTTTTTCTGCGTCATCCGCGTTCTATTTATGAGACAGCAAGCAGTGGGCGGTTGCGGTGGCGTTTTGAAGGTGGTGGAGAGTGTTTTATTATACAAGCAAATCCCCAACCCAGAAATTCCCGCCGCTGTTCTCAACCCAACCCCCTATCAAAAAGGAGTGACTGCAATGACGCAAGTTGCGACGCTGGCCGACATCGAGGCCATCGAACAGATTCCCCTTTCGGAGCGGGGATTGCCCGCCAACACCTACGAGGCCATCCGTCGGGGCGCGGCCCTGAATCCCGACGGCGTGGCGCTGCATTTCTTTTTGCAGGGCGATATGTACGACAAAGGCGTGTCGTTCACTTTTCGGGAATGGCTGGGCGCGCTGCACCAGACGGCCAACATGTTCCACGCGTTGGGTCTACGCCCGGGCGAAGTGGTGAGCATGATTCTGCCCAATCTGCCCCAGGCTTTCCTCACCATCTTCGGCGGGGAGATCGCGGGCATTGTCGGGCCCATCAACCCGCTGCTGGAGCCGGAAGCCTTCGCCGACATTATGAATGCGGCCCAAAGTAAGATGCTGGTGACTTTGGCGCCCTTCCCGGGCGTGGATATCTGGCAAAAGGCGTCGGCGGTGGTGGAGAAAGTTCCCACGCTGGAGACGGTGGTCGTGGTCGATCTGGCCGATTTCATCCCCGGGATGCCCAAGCCCGAGCTGCCCGAGACCATCGCCCAGGCGAAGGTGGTCGATTTCAACGCGGAGATGAAGAAACAGCCGCCCGAAAAACTGATCTTCCAGCGGGAGATCAAGCCTGATGACATCGCTTCTTATTTCCACACCGGCGGCACCACGGGCGCGCCCAAGATCGCACAGCACACCCATCGCAACGAGGTGATGGACGCTTGGTCGCCCGGCGTGGTGCTGGAGGTGGCTCCGGGCCAGGTGTTCATGTGCGGCCTGCCCCTTTATCACGTCAACGGCGTCATCGTCACCGGGTTGATCCCCTGGATGTTTGGGGCGACGGTGCTGCTGGCCACGCCCATGGGCTACCGCGATAAAACCCTCTTCCCCAATTTCTGGAAGATCGTGGAGCACTACAAGGTGACCTTCTTCAGCGGCGTGCCCACGGTGTATGCGGGCCTGCTGCACGCGCCCATTGGCGATGCGGATGTGAGTTCGCTGCGCTACGCCATCTGCGGGGCTGCGCCCATGCCGGTGGAGGTATTCAAGGAGTTCGAGAAGCGCACGGGCCTGCGCATTCTGGAGGGCTACGGCCTGACCGAGGGCACGTGCGTGAGTTCGGTGAACCCGCCCCATGGCGAGCGCCGCATCGGCTCCATCGGCTTCCGCATCCCCTATCAGGAGATGGTTATCGCCCGGGTGAACGATGACGGCTCGGGCGAGGCGCTGCCTGCCAACGAGATCGGGGCGGTGCTCATCCGCGGGGACAATGTGTTCCCCGGCTATCTGGAGGAAGCCCAGAACCGGGACATTTGGGTGGATTTGGGCGATGGCCGCGGCCTCTGGCTGAACACGGGCGATCTGGGGCGGCAGGATGAGGAGGGGTATTTCTGGCTGACCGGGCGCAAGAAGGAGCTCATCATTCGCGGCGGCCACAACATCGATCCCAAGAGCATCGAAGACCCCATGCACCGGCATCCAGCGGTGGCCATTGCCGCGGCCGTGGGGCGGCCCGACGCCCGGGTGGGCGAAGTGCCCGTGGTCTATGTACAGCTCAAGCCGGGCGCTGAGGCGACGGCGGCCGAGCTGCTGAGCTTCGCTCAGGCCAACATTCCCGAGCGGGCTGCAATCCCCAAGCAGATTTATCTCATCGAGCAGATGCCCGTGACCGCGGTGGGCAAAATTTTCAAGCCGGCGCTGGTGCGGATGCAGATGGAGGAGGTGCTTTCGGCTGCTCTGAATGAGCTGGACGAGGTGGCCGAGGCCCAGGTGCAGGCTGCGCCCAGCAAGCTGCACGGCACCGAGGTGATCATCAACGTGACGCTGGCGGAGGGCGTGGAGCCCGCCGCGGGCGAGGAGGCGGTGCAGGGCGTGTTGGGCCTGTACGCGTTCCACTACCGGATGAGCGTCATTTAGTTCTCTTTTGGGTGCGTCGCACTTTGGATGTGCGACGCACCTTATCCGCCGAGGTGCGACGCACCTGAACGCGGAGCTAGACGGCTAGACGCCAATCGCTTGACAAACAGGTCGGTTAAAGGCATACTTTAATCAATCTATCGATCAATGATTGAGGAAATGGCATGTATCAAGTTGTTAGCGCCACCCAAGCCCGCATTCATTTTGGCGAGATATTGCGTCGGGCTCAATCCGCGCCTGTCATCGTCGAACGAAGCGGCAATCCCGCCGTGGTCATCCTTTCCAAACAGGAATACGATCGGCTGCTTGCCAGCCAGGAAGATTGGTTAAGCCTGGTAGGGCGGTCCAGGGCCGCAATTTCCGCCCGGATGAAGGGGCGGGCCATGCCCGAGCCTGCAGAAATGCTGCGCCAGGTGCGAGAGATTCGCAATGAACAACTTGCCAGCGCTTTGCGTTGACGCCAATCTGGTGGTGCGTCTGGTGGCCTTGCCCCAAGATGAAGCCATCGTCTCATTGTGGAAAGGGTGGAACGACCGCCGGCTGATTGCCCCATCACTTCTGTTGTATGAGGTCGTCAATGCGTTACATCAATACTGGAAGGCGGGATATTTGGGAGAGGAAGAGGTCAATCTGGCCCTGAAGGCGGCTGTCGCTTTACCCATCGCATTGATAGAGGACCCCTATCTGCATTTTGATGCCCAACGGTTGGCTATGGAGTTGAATTTGCCTGCCGCGTATGATACCCATTATCTGGCATTGGCCCAACGTATGGGGGTTGAATTGTGGACTGCAGACCGACGGTTGGTCGCACATGCCCACAATCATGGTCTTACCTGGGTTCGGGCTTATCCGTGAGTAATTTTGTCTCGATTGGATTGCAAGAGGTTGTGGGCAGCCATCGATGTCGTTTAGGGATGGGGTCTCATCTTCCCACCACCGCGGTGACCGCCGGATGGTCGGAGGGGCCTTCGGGAACGTAGCGGGCGTCGAGGACGCGCAGGTCGGGAGAGATGAAGATGTGATCGATCTTGCGCTTGGGCTTCTGCCCCTGGTCATCTTGCCAATCGGGCCATTTCTGCGTCCACGTATCCAGCAGGGTTTGGGTGGTGAGGGCGTATTGGGGCGTGTCGGGCCGGAAGTTGAAATCGCCCAGGGCGAGGGTGCGCCGCGGCGCATCCCCCACCAGCTCCAAAAATTGCTGCTGCTGGATCATAGGCCCGCCGTTGCCCAGATGCGTCACCAGCACCCGCAACGGCTGAGCGCCCACATCGATCACGGCTTCGATGGCCGCCACCTGCTCCCCCTTGCTGTAGAGGAAAAAGGTCTCGGCGTTCTCGATGGGGTAGCGGGAGAGCAAGGCCACGCCAAAGGTTCCCGTCACCGTCTTGGGCCCGTAATAGCTGTACATGCCCAAATGATCGGCGAAGTAGCGCACCACGTCGTCGTTGCTGTTGGCAATGCGGGCGGTGTCGCTTTCTTGCAGGCCGATGATGTCGGGGTGGAGCGCTTTGATTTGGGCCAGTTGCCCCCGGTAGTTCTTCTGGCCCGATGCGCTGTAACCTTCCTGGATGTTGTAGGTGAGGAGGGTGATGGCTTCTTTGGGCGGGGCGGGCTGAAGTCGTGGCGCGTTCAGCCAGTGTGCGCCCAAAATGAGCGCCATGAACAGATAAAGGGCTACGGGAAAGAATCGCAGGGTCTGGTTCGTCACCCGTCGCGGGCCGCGCGCTGCTTCGATGACGCCCGCCAGAAACACAATCCCTACGGCCAGATAGACCCAATCGAAACGATTGCGGAACCACGGCCCGATGACCGGAATATAGTCGTAGGTGGTGGTGAAGATATGAGCGAGGATGGCGGCCAGGAGAAAGACCGAGGCCAGGGCGAAGGCCGCGGCCAGTTGGCGGAGGGAGGGGCGTCGGGCTATGATGGCTGCAAACAGGCGTCGCATGCCGGCGAACAATGCAGGGGAGAGCAGGAGCATGATGAACAGGACGAAAACTTCGCCCGAGGGCGGCGCTCCTGTGATGTCGGGCAGGGGATAGTCACCGGGCGCGGCGGTGAATGAGGGGATGAACTGATTGATGGTTTGGAACAACATCAGAACAAAAAGAAAGACTGCCACATTTAGCAAATCTTTATGCCAGGCGCGCCGATCCAGCCAGACCCAACCTATCGCCCAAAAGCTCCAGGCCGCCAACATGACCAGCAACACCAGGAAAGCATCCGCGCCTGTCCAGCGGGCCATGACGTAGGGCGCGGCGAAGGTGAAATAAATCAGCGTCAGGCCCGCCATCATCCCCAGCGTCAGCCCCATCACCCAGCCGCCTCGATCTTCCTCCAATTCCGATTCGAATTCGCCCCCCACGCTTTCTCGTAGCCAGCACCAGGCCCAGGCCGCGGCCAGGCCCACGCCCAAAAGCTGTCCCCATCCCATCACGCTGATATCCACGCCCGCGCCCAACGCCCGCAGCAACGCCGAAGTCAGCGTCGCCAGCAGCAGGCCCGCTGTCAGCGCCAGGGGGGCGTCCGCTTCGGGACGCCGCGCCGCCCGCCACAGCAACAGGGGGAAGAACATCAGCCAGGCGGCCACGCCCGCGCCCGCCAGCATCATGCGTCCGCGCGTGCCCAGGGCTGGTTCGATGACTCGGGCCAGAAGGATGATCAGCAGCAGGGCGGTGAGGAGGCGCGGGCCGGGCCTGCGCACCAGGAAGAGCAGCGCGGGGGAGAACAGCAGCAGGACAAAAGCCAGCTCGGGCGGGATGCTGGTTCCCAGCAGGCCAAACGCGTAGATGGCCCCGATGAAATCGGTGAGGAGCTGGAAGAAGAACAGAAAGAGGATGGCGTAGAAGAGCAACGGGTGAATGGTTTTCATTTGGGTGCGTCCTATTTCGGTTGAAGAAACAGCAACGCCGCCAGCGCCGGGGGATGAAGTCCCCCGGCTAGAAACAGCGTCCCAGCGCGCCCTATCCCGGATCATCGCTGGCGGGCGTTCGGCCGTTTGCATCCAGATGGCGTGAACCCCTTGACGTTTGACCATGAGGAAAAGGCTCTTTTGGGAATTTCTGACGTCTATTTTGAACCATGCCGAAAAACGCCACGCCGCCGAATTTGCGTCAAATCGCCAGACCGGCATTTTATGTTTGCCGCTTTTCTGATATACTTGATCCGAATGAAGTGATGTAACTGCTCAGGTAGCCTGATTCGACCTTAAAAATGCATTGCCACGAAGGCGCGAAGGAACGAAGACGCGAAGAAAATCCTTGTCTCTCACCCTTCGCGCCTTCGTGTCGTCGTGTCGTCGTAGTTTTTGACCTCGCTATGTTAGTAGTTGGACAATGTCAAATTCCCTCCAAACACGTCCAGCAATTTCAAATTTGGCCTGGTGACAAGCCCCCCTCCCGGCCTCCCCCCGCTTCGGCTGACGCCTTGCAGGGGGAGGGGCCCGCTGGATTGCAAATCTGTCGGGCAGATGGTCATCTCCC
>JALWDV010000556.1 GCA_027036755.1 Anaerolineae bacterium | reverse complement strand
TATTCTCCTTTCGTTGTTAGAGGGGATGCCCACGGGCGAAGCAGCCATCGATGAAGCGGAGGCGGCGCTTGCCGCGGAGGATTCCGTCATGTTGGCGGAGGATGCTGTTGCGGGCGAGTCATTGGCGAGCGAGATGGAGAGCATTTCGACTGGAAGCAACACCGTGTATCGTTACGTCGACGAGAACGGTGTAACGCGGTACGTTGGCATCACCAATAATTTCATGCGGAGGGCAGGAGAACATTTGAGAGGTAGAGGATGGGAAATTAAAAGGATAACTGGGCTTGGTCAGCTCAGTCGTTATGATGCCCGAGCAGTCGAGCAGGCGCTTATCGAGCACTTCGGATTATCTCGAAATGGTGGCGTCTTACTGAACAAAATCAACAGCATTTCGCCACAAAATCCGATTTACAACGAGGCAATTCAGCGGGGACGAGAGATTCTTGATCTCATTGGATTCCCCCATTAGACTGGAGGTCAAACCATGACAAAGCGACGTATTCGTGTAGGCGATGTTTTCCAGATTCCATTGTCCGATGGACGATTTGCTTATGGACAATATGTTTATCGTGATAATAGGAATGGTCCTATCATTCGAGTGTTTGATGTCATCACTGAAAAGGAAGTCGAATTTGATGAAATCCGAGAACGTCTTGAGCACGCCAATTTGCTGTTTCCTCCCGTTATTACTGGAGTTTTTGCTGCTGTGCGCACTGGATTGTGGAAGGTGATCGGACATATGTCAGTTGATGATTTTCAATATCCAAATTTTGTATCAGTATTCGACGAGGGATATAAGCCCCTAGGCGACTGGTTTTTGATTACAGAGAAAGATGACATTAGGCTTGGTAAGCGATTGCCAGATAAATACAGGAATTTGGAGTTTTTGACTGTATGGAGCCCGTATGACATTGTTCATCGCATTGAAACGGGGGAAAATCCGTATGAAGAGATGATTAAAAAGGGCTAATTTGGCGTCAGGAGTAATCCTGCAAGGCGTCACATGGATCGCTGCCCGCGGCGGCCCGTTCAGCACCTTGACAACCAAGCGCTTCACCGGGCAGTATCACGAGGAGGCGCTGGAGCTCTATTTCTACGGCGCCCGCTGGTACGACCCGCTGCTCGGGCGCTTCACCCAGGCCGACACCCTCATCCCCGACCCGGCCGCGCCCCAGGCCTTCAACCGCTACGCGTACACGCTGAACAATCCGCTGCGGTTTACGGACCCCAGCGGGCATCGGTACGAGCCATGCGGGCCGGGCGGCGCGGACTGTGGCGGCGAGGGAGGCACGCCACCAGGCGGTGGGGGTGGCAAGCCGCCTAATAATGGAAAAGGGGGTGGTGGCAATGGTGGTGGGGGTGGTGGTCAACTGTCCACCATCAGTTCCCCCAACTCTTTTAAAGGGGATACCCGCTCGATGATGATTTACCAATCCTCGTTGAAATTTGGCATTCCCTACGAACTCTTAGCTTCTGTTATACAAGCAGAGCAAGATACAGATTATGGACTATCAGATGCGTTCGAAGATTGGTCCGTACGTACCGCCTTGACCATTAATCAATTAGACCAATCCACGCAAGGACTACCCATGCCAGGGAGGGAAGGTGTTAGTGTTGCAAGAATGATTTTTGGAGAGGGAGTACTTTCAACAGCCGAAACCTTGGACTCGAGCTTAGGAATTGCCCAGGTCAGAATAAGTGTTGCTGCCGACATGGAACGAAGGTTTGCATTGCAAGGGTTACTTCAGATATCTGAGAGTACTGATGAAATCATACGGAAACTGGAGACCGAATCAGGGAACATTGAATATGCCGCGGCCTATGTGCGGTATTTAACGGAAGTCCGTACTGGTCAAAGTGGGCCGTTTTTTGAAAGATTAACCATTGACGATATGCAAATCATCTATGGTGCGTATCGCACCGGTATTCAAGGAGGCTATGGTAGCGTAGAAGCATACCGTGCAGCAACTTCTGCTGGCGAGTGGGGCCGCCTTCTTACTGAAGAAATGATTCTATCTTACCGTTAGGAGTTCAGTAATGATCGTAGCAAAGAAAGTAACCTTCATATTGATAATTTTTCTCTTAGCTTCCTGCGCACCGGTAATACGGAGGGAATTAGAACAAGTGTCGTCAACGTTACCCGAGCCACCTGTTGGAAGTGTATTGTTACATCAAGATCGACGGGGCTCAGGAGGAAGCGAGTGTGAGGCACTTTCCGAAAGCAAGGTGTATGGAGCATCGATTTCCTTACGCGAAATAGTAAACCACTATCAAGTTGAATTGGAGAATGATGGTTGGACGATGCTTCCAGACTACGGAGCAGATCCTACCGTACTGGCAGCGTTTCAGCGAAACGATAACCAGTATCTTGCAATATATACTCAAGAAGCCGGAATAATTCAACACATATTAGCCAATGTTTCCAAAGAAAAACTTGCGGCGTATGAGAGCGTGTATATTCTGGACATTACAGTAACCTGCGGTAAATGATCTGGTTTCCGGCCTGCTCGCTGCTTCCCAACCGCATTCATTCGGCTCATCATAAATCGGCCCAATCGCCCCCGTCGATCTAGCATCTACCGTCATCGCCGAATTCACCTACGATGCGGACGGCAACCGGGTGAAAGGCACGGTGAATGGGGTGACGACGGTGTACATTGCGGGCGTGTACGAATGGCAGGGCGGGGCCGCGACGCAGTACTACCAGGGCCCGACCGGCCCCCTGGCCCTGCGCCGGACTGGACATGGCGGCGATGACGGGGTATTCTATATGCTGTCCGATCATTTGGGTTCGACCAGTGCGCTGGTAGCCCAGAACGGCGCGTTGAGCTCAACCAACTACTACCATCCTTACGGCGAGGCCCGCAGCCCTCTCAGTTCATTAACAACCAAACGCTTCACCGGGCAATATCACGAGGCGGCGCTGGGGCTCTATTTCTACGGCGCCCGCTGGTACGACCCGCTGCTCGGGCGCTTCACCCAGGCCGACACCCTGGTTCCCTACCCTGCCAATCCCCAGGCCCACAACCGCTATGCGTATACGCTGAACAATCCGCTGCGGTATGTGGACCCGAGCGGGCATCGTCTGGAATGCGGGCTGGGTGGCGCGGATTGCGGGGGCGGTGGTGGAGGTGACAATGG
>JALWDV010000555.1 GCA_027036755.1 Anaerolineae bacterium | reverse complement strand
ACCACGGAGACACGGAGGACACGGAGAAAATAGTGGTAGTTCACAGAGAAATTTCTCTCCAAATCTCACCTTTTTCTTCCTCCGTGCGCTCTGTGCCTCCGTGGTGAAGGTTTTTTCAGTACAGCCATTTATGAACATTCATCGAATCCGGCTGGATACAGAAAGCTCTCAGGTCGGATTCGCAATCCGCCCGGCATCTCACTCCCTGAAATCCAAAAGAACCAAAATCCCCCTGCAAACGAGGAGATTCCTCCTCCCAATGGTAACCGCTCTTCTGGCCCTGGCGGCCGTCACCCTCACCCTGTTCGGCGTCTGGCATCTGCCCGAGACCGCCACGCACCCCTTTGCGCCCTGGCTAACCCTGGCAGGCGCGGTACTGGGCGTGTACGCGTTCTGGCGCATCGAGCGGGATTGGCCGCCGCCCGAAGAGCCGCGCGAAGAGCGTATGCGCACCCAGGGAACGCGTCGCAAGGCGGCGCTGGCGCTGTTTTGGGGCGGATTTTTCATCACCCTCGCCGCATTGTGGGCCATCTGGCGGCAGCCCTTCGCCTGGAACCAGGCGCTGACATGGGCCGCGGGGCTCATCCTCATGGCCGTCGGCGCGTCGCAGATCACCGGCTGGCGCGCGGATCGATTCGACGAGTCCGGGCCCAAACCGGACCCCGTCTATCTTGGGCACAAGCTGGGCGTGGCCCGGGTGCAAAACGCGGGTGAGCAGGCGAAGCCTGCAACGCGTCGTCCGCAACGCACCGGCGCATCGCTCACCGCCCGCCTCAACCTCCTCTACTATCCCCGGCCCAAGCCCTGGCAAGAAGCCCTGCTGGTGGTCATCATCATTAGCGTCGCCATGTGGTTTCGACTGAATCACATCGGGCAGATGCCCCCGGGCGTGTTCATCGACGAGACCAACGCGGCCCTGGACGCGCTGCACACCCTGGAGGGACGGGCCGACAGCCTCTTTGGCGTGGGCTGGTACGAAACGCCCAACGGCTTCATCTACCTGCAAACCCTGTTCTTCCGCCTGCTGGGAACAACCTTCGCCGCGGTCAAGCTGCAATCGATTTTGCCCGGCGTGCTGACGGTGCTGGCGCTATATTTTCTGGCCCGGGAAATGTACGGCCCCTACCCCGCTCTTCTCACCGCCACCTTGCTGGCCTTCAATCGCTGGCATGTCAACATGAGTCGCTGGGGCTGGAACGAGGTTTATCCGCCTCTGATGCAGGTGTTGTCCCTCTTTTTCATCACGCGGGCGGCGCGGCGGCGTTCGTTGGGGGATTGGGCCGTGGCCGGGCTCGCACTTGGGTTGGGCATGTACACCTATCTCAGCATCCGCATGGCCGTGCTGGTCATCTTCATCTATCTGGGCTATCGCGCCCTGGTGGATAAGAGCTTTTTGCGCCGCAACTGGCAGGGGGTGGCCTTGTTCGCGTTGATGTATGCGGTCACCTTCGCTCCCCTGGGATTCACCTACGCCAAAAATCCCTTCACCCTCCTCAATCGCACCCGGCAGGTGAGCATTATGAACGACGTGCAGGCTGCCGATAGCCTGCACCCCCTGCTCGAATCGACGAAGCGCCATTTGCTGATGTTCAATGTGGCGGGAGATCGCAATCCCCGGCACAACCTGCCCGGCAAGCCCATGCTGGATCCCATCACCGGCGCCTTTTTCCTGCTGGGCGCGGCCTGGTCGCTGTGGCGATGGCGAGATCATCGGCGAGGGCTGGTCATCATCTGGGTGGGGATCACCCTGCTGGGCGGGATTTTGTCCCGTTTGGGCGAGGCTCCCCAGGCTTATCGCACCCTGGCCGCGGCTCCCGCGGCGGCGCTGATGGCGGCCGACGCGTACAATCTCACCTGGCGGGCGGTGTTGCTGCCCGGACGCCGTTATCGTTTCTGGCGCTGGGGAACCACACTGTTGATGCTGGCCGGATTGGCGGCCGCGGGGTGGTCGAACTACGTAGTCTATTTCGACGAACAGGCCCGATCTCCCGATGTGTACATCGCGTTCACGCCCCTGGAAAACGAGGTGGCCCGAGATGTGCTGGCCCGGGAGGATTCAGAGCAGCTTTATCTCAGCCCGCGATTTTACTACTTCTCGCCGGTGCGCTTTTTCACCTATCGCCCCACGCATCCCGTGGGCGTGAATCTGGGCCCCATTCACTATTCGCCTTTCGACAGGCTGGGTGGCGGCCTGGCCGCGCCCGCTTATCAGATGGCCGAACCGGCCAGCGATCTGCCTTTGCCCGCCACCGGAAAAGACGCAACCTTCCTGCTGGACCTGGATTACCAGTATCTGATGGATTACTTCCATTACTTCTATCCCAACGCCGCGGGCGAGGTGGTGCGAGATCGATTGGGCGATCCCCTCTACTTCCGCGTGCACATCCCCGCCGATGACATCGCGGCCGCGGTGGGGCGAAGGTACGAGGGCGGGGGCCTGCTGGGCCGCTACTATCATGGCGAAGATTGGCAGGGAGAGCCCTTTATGACCCGCATCGACCCCTTCCTGCTGTTCGCCTGGCCCGAAGAGGAGCCCACGTTCGGCCCCTTCAGCGTCATCTGGACGGGCGATCTCCTGGCTCCGACCGATGGCGCGTATCATTTTCGGCTGGATGCGGATGACGGCGTGCGTTTCTGGGTGGATGACGCGGTCGCGGGCGAATCCCTGGAGCCGGATCGTCCCAACACCGTTGAGCTGACCCTGAATCTGACCGCGGGCCCGCATCCCATTCGCATCGATTACTTCCAGCGGGGCGGGGGCAAGGCCATGCGTTTTTATTGGACGCCGCCGGGGCGGCCCACCCAGCCGGTGGGGCCGGAGCATCTGCAAGGGCATCCATAATTCCCGGGCGATTTCGTATCGATCCCCTTTTGATTCGCCGCGGCTGACGCTCGACCGCACTCAGTACATGCCTCGGTCGCTTCGCTCCCCCGGAATGATGTAACGAGAGATTTTCGTTCGTTGTGTGGTGAGCAATTGCTCGTGGCGGCTGCTGAGAAAAAAGCTCTTTCGGTCAAGAGGCCAGAGATGACATTCCTCCGCTTATCGCTCGTCAAATAACCGCGACTTTGCCGTAGTTCGTCCGGGCGATGATCTCGCGGTGCTCGCGATAAAACCGGATGGCGTCGGGGATGCGGGCCAGGATGTCGCCCGCAATGACACCCTCCTCGCCCAGCTCGTCCGCGGCCAAATCGCCAGCCAGGCCGTGGATGAACGCGCCCATGCGGGCTGCGGCTTCGAAATCGAAGTGCATGGCCGCGAACATGCCCGCGATGACGCCGGTGAGCACATCGCCGCTGCCCGCGGTGGCCATGCCCGAATTGCCGCTGAGATTGAAGTACGCGCGTCCGTCGGGGTGGGCGATGATGGTGTGAGCGCCTTTCAGCACGACGGTCGCGCCCCACTCGCCCGCGGCGCGTAGCGCCGATTCCAGGCGATTGCCTTGCACATCGCGCACCGAGACGCCCAGCAATCGGGCCATTTCGCCGGGATGGGGCGTGAGGATGGTGGGCGCGTTGCGGTGCAAAGTGATGTCGGGATGACCGGCGATGGCGGTGAGGCCGTCGCCGTCGATGATCAGGGGCGCGGGCAGTTGCAGCGCCAGCTCCCGCACCAGCTCCTGAGTCTCGGGCTGCAACGAAACGCCCGAGCCCAGGCAGACCATGGCCATCTCCGCGCTTTCCGCCAGCAGATCATCCAGATTGGCCAGGGCCAGACTGCCTTCGGGCGTGGCCTGGCGCGGCATCAGCACGATCTCGCTGCCCTTGTTGGCGATGAAGGGGGCCACTGATTCGGGCGTTGACAGATAGGCCAGCCCGCCTCCGGCCCGCAAAAAGGCCATGGCTGCAAAATAGGGCGCGCCCAGATAGCGCGACGCTCCTGCCACGAACATCACTTTGCCCACCGAGCCCTTGTGGGCATCCCCGCGGCGTTCGGGCATGGGCGGGAAGGGGGAAAGGGCCACATGCAGCGCATCCTGCTGGTAAAGTTGGGGCGGAAACGAGATGTGAGTGACGGTGAGATCGCCGCCCAGTTCGTAGCCCGGATAAATGAGATTGCCCGGCTTGGGCAGACCAAAGGTGATGGTGGCGTCGGCCTGCACGGCCACGCCCATCACCTGTCCCGTATCGCCATGCACGCCCGAGGGGATGTCGATGCTGAAGACCATGGCCGGGCTCTGGTTGATGAGCTCGATGATCCGGGCGTAGCGGCCTCCCACCTCGCGGCTCAGGCCCGTGCCAAACAGGGCGTCGATGATGACATCCGCGTCGGCCAGAGCCGCAGCCACAGCGGGCAGCGCGTCCTCGTTATGAACCATGACGATGGGAATGCCGATCTTGACCGCCATTTCGTAGAAGGGGCGCACGGTGTCATCGAATTTCCCGGGCCTGCCCAACAGAAAGAGCTGGATGCGGGCCCCCATGGATCGCAGCTTGCGGGCGACGACCAGGCCGTCGCCGCCGTTGTGCCCGCCGCCGCACAACACCACGAAATCCAGCCCGGCCACATCGCCCAATTCATCGGTGATGAGATAGTAGGCGGCCTCGCCCGCGTTCTCCATCAGAATCGGGCCCGAAATGCCATATTTCGAGATTGCGGTTTTATCGAGATTGCGCATCTGCGCCACAGTTGCGACTTTCATTGTTGCACCTCGCGGTTGAAAAGCGTCGAACGTAAAGCGTCAAACGTCATGCGTCAGGAGAAAAACGGCGGGCGGGCCAGCGCCGCCGCCGATAAAACCACCTCGCGGCCAGGGCGACGCGAGGCGCCAGTCTCGTAATGCGTGATTCGTGATGCGTAACCATCTCACGCATTACGCATCACGAATCACGCCGGTGAATGCGTCTCTCGAATTATCGCACACCGGAACAACGCCTTTCAAGATTCACCGGACCTGATGGTTGGCGGCGTCAATGATTTGTGTGCGTCCAATCTCGGTTGGAACAATTGTCGCACAGGGCGAGTGATGGATGTTCACAAATTAAATCGGTCATTGTGGCGTTTGCCACGTCCGCCCGGCGATGAAGTCGCCGGGCTACAGAACAGCGCCGGATAAATCCGGCTAGCCCCGCAGGGGCGCTGTTTCTAGCCGGGGGACTTCATCCCCCGGCGCTGGCGGCGACAGCGCCCAACTCATTTTGGACACACCCCAATGATTTGTTCGTTTTCTGTGGATCAAGTAGAATGAAATCATCGTCTCCGGCCCCAAAAAGCTGATCTCACGCAAAGGCGCAGAGCCGCAAAGGGGAAAAGAGGCAAAGAAAAACCCGACGCCTTTTCATGCCCGGCGAGCAAGGATTCCCTCCCCTGAAAACCACTGATGACACCCCGCCGCCGCAGGGAAAACGCCCCTCCCTGATGCGATGCGCCCGTCCCATCCCCAAAAGCAAAATCGCCAATCCCACGCAGGAATTGGCGATTGCTTTAGGCGGTCGTCTTGGACAGAGTCTTCAGACAGCTTGTGCAGATGTGGATGCGGCGCACCTGGCCGTTGATGAGCACTTTGCGTTTCTGCACGTTAGCATTGAAGCGACGCTTGACATGGCGCTGCGAGAAGCTAACATGATTGCCAAACTGAGGACCGCGTCCGCAGATTTCACATTTTGCCATGATTCTTTCTCCAAATATAGCAATCGATTGAGTTCTGAATTCAAGAAACTGGACGGATGCGCCGTCTGGCGGGGTGCCAGGTCATGCGCCAAATAAAAGCCCCTGTCAGGGGCGCAACAAGTAGCTTAGCATAACCATGTATTTTTCGCAAATTCTCAGTATCGTTTCGATGCCCGGATTTCTGGAGCTTCCGGCATGATGCCCCAAAGAACCGAATGCGAAATAATCGAAATGGAGTAATCTGTGGGCGAAACAACATCGACGATAGCATCTTCGAATGTCTTGAGCGCGGCCGACGTGCGGGGCATGTTGGCCGCGGCCATGGAGACGATCCACCGCCATCGGGCGGAGGTGGACGCGCTCAATGTCTTCCCCGTGCCCGATGGCGACACCGGCGCCAATATGACATTGACCATGCAATCAGCATGGAAAGAGATCGAGGGGAGGGATGAGGAGAAGGCCGGACGCGTGCTGCGGGCCTTCGCCATGGGCGCGATTCGCGGCGCCCGGGGCAATAGCGGCGTCATCCTCTCGCAGATTTTGCGGGGTATGGCCGAAAGCGTCGACAAGCTGCCCCGCCTCGACGCGGCCGCGCTGGCCCGGGCCTTTCGCCAGGGAGAGAAGACCGCGTATCAGGGCGTGATGCAGCCAGTGGAAGGCACCATCCTCACCATCATTCGGGCCATTGCCGACGCCAGCGAGCACGCGGCCGCACTGAGCAATGACATCATCTTTCTGCTGGAATCCAGTTTGAGCAAGGCCCGGACGACGTTGGCCCAAACACCGCAGATGTTGCCCGTGCTGCAACAGGCGGGCGTGGTGGATGCGGGCGGCCAGGGGCTGGTCTACATCCTCGAAGGCATGACGCGCTACATGCGGGGCGAAACCGTGGCCGAAACCTCGCTCCCCGCGGCTCTGGCCGGGCCCCGACCTCAGATCGATGAGTTGGGCGACGAGTGGGGTTACGACATCCAATACCTGATCTACAACGCCCGTCCCGACGAGGAGGCGATCCGGCGCAGGCTCACCGAGCTAGGCGGCGAGAGCATCGTCGTGGGGCGGGCGGGAAACATCACCAAGGTGCATGTCCACGGCGACGATCCGGGCCCGTTCCTCTCCTACGGCGCATCCCTGGGACACCTGGATGACATCGTGGTGGAGAACATGACCTTGCAGACCCTGCGCCGCCGCGGCGAATGGCGCGACGATGGCCCGGTGCAGGAAGCGGGCGAGGATGCGGCGTCTGCGGAGGCCCATCGAGAGCAGTATTGCTCCAATGTGGTGGCCGTGGCGCCGGGCCAGGGCTTCGCCCGGGTGTTCGAAAGCCTGGGGGCCTGCCAGGTGGTTCCGGGCGGGCAGACCATGAATCCATCCACCGAAGACCTGTTGCAGGCCCTGGAGCGCGTGCCCGAGCCCGAAGTCATCCTACTGCCCAACAACAAGAACATCATCCTGGCCGCCCGACAGGCCGCGGCGCTTTCGGATAAAGAGGTGCATGTGGTGGAAACGCGCACGCCGCCCCAAGGCGTCTCCGCCATGTTCGCCTTCAACCCGGAATTGGGGGCGGCCGAAAACGCCCGTCAGATGCAGGCCATGGCCGCGCAGGTGCACACCATCGAAGTCACCACCGCGGTGCGGGACGCCCGGGTCAACGGCGTTCAGGTGAACGAAGACAACGCCATCGCCTTGCTGGACGGCGAGCTTTGCTGCGCGGGCGCAGATGCGACCCAGGCGGCGTTGCAGGTCATCGACCTGCTGGCGGAGCGGGCGGAGATGGATGTGATCACCATCTATTATGGCCAGCCCGCCACCGAAGCAGCCGCTCAGAAACTGGCCGCCATGCTGCTGGCGCGTCATCCCGATGTGGAGGTGGAGGCGCTTTCGGGGGGACAGCCCCACTACCATTACATCATTTCGGTGGAATGAACAAGGGTAACCATGCAGGCCCCGGCGAGAAAACGCCCGCCGAAGCAACATCGGCCTTTTATGTTGATCCACATCATGCGTAAAACGTCAAACGTCAGGTGATTGTCGGCAGCGCAACGTTTTGCAATGAGCCAGACATCGTTACAGCAAGATGACGTTTGACGCTTGACGTTTTACCATCTTGGCGTGCCGCCTGTCCACAGCTTCAGCCTGTGCGGCATGACATGCAAGCTGCATGGCTACTAAAAATGACGAATTCCTCAATTTTCCCAAATTTCGTCTCAAAAACGCCAAAAAATGATGTATAATTGCAAAAGAATAATCTCATCAATCTTCGCACTCATCTTCGGTGCCAGCCATGAACAACGTCCGCATCATCACAGATAGCAGCGCCCATCTCACCCCTGAAGAAATCGAGCAGTACGGCATCACCATCGCGCCGTTGCGCGTCCGCATGGGACGAAAGGTGTTCCAGGAGTTTACGGAACTGCCGTATGAGGAATACTTCCGTCGCCTGGGAATGGTCAAAAGTCTGCCCATGTCGGAGCCGCCGCTGTTGCAGGATATGATCGATCTCTACCACGAGCTGAGCCGCGAGGCCGATCACATCATCTCCATCCATACTTCCCGCAAGCTGAATCCCGTGGTGGATGTGGCTCGGGCCGCGGCCAGCACGCTGCGCAGCCACACCCGCATCACCATCATCGATAGCGAGACCATCAGCCGTGGGCTGGGGATGATCGTGCTGCGGGCCGCGCAAATGGCGTCGGAAGGGGCCGGCGCCCCGGAGATCGGGCGGGAGATCCGGGGGATGATCCCCGCGGTCTTTCTGGCCTTCCTCACCAGCGATCTGAATTATCTGGAAAGAGATGGTCGGCTGCGCAAATCGCAGGCCTTTTTGGGAAGCGTGTTGGGGATTCGGGCCATGGTGGAGACGCGGGAGGGTGATCTATTGGTGATGGACAAGGCCCGGGACGCGCTGGGAGCCGTGGAGAAACTCTACGAGTACATCAGCGAATTCGCATATCTGGAGGAGATCGCGCTGTTGCAGCACAACAACGTGCCCGAATCCACCGCGCTCCTGGAGCGCCTGCGCGACATGTTCCCCGACATCGCCATCTTCACCGACGTTTACGACGCCACCCTGGCGAGCTTCATTGGCCCCAACGCGATGGGCGTCATCATTCGCGAAGCGTATTGAAGAACAGGGCATGGTTCAGATCGCCCATCCGACATCTTTGCAATTTCAGGTAGTCAACGCCTGGCAAGGCGCGTCAAGCGTAAAGCGTCAAACGTCAAAGCGTGGCGAAAAGACTTGGACGCGGTAATTACTAAGGTAGGCCTGCTGAGCCAACGTTCAAGACAGCGTTAGGTGCAATCGAAAGCAAACAGGGTAATTCTCAAGAGGCCAAAAGCAATGTTGATTGATACTGACTTTAATTTTCTTTCCGATGCAAATGGCGGTGATCCCGACTCTACCAGTCCAACACTCCGCAAATATCACAAGATTCTGTGGAGTAAGCCATTGCCGAATGGCACTCTTTTTGATCTGCATGATGATAGAAAGGGAGCCTATCTGTATCACAAGTCACATCTCGGGGAATTCTTTTTGGGTAGTGACGCCATAACTCACTCGTATAAAAGTCATAGGCGGAAACGGTGGATTACAGAACAAGTGCTGAAGGAAGTGAATGAACTTTTTGATGCAGGTTGTACGATTGGCGCGTATATAGTTTTTCCGAACAGACGGATTGACAGGATGCATACGATCAACCAGGCGCGTGGGGTAAATGGACGAATTGATGACAGGTTTGATCTGACTTTGGAGTGTATCCGCCGCCTTTACCGGGGAGAAAAAAGTCCACTTTATGATACTTTGTTGAGATACAAGGACTTTTTCGATCTATTTGATGATTTTGCAGGGTATGTGCAATTTTTCTTGTTGGATGATTTGGTCGATGAAGATTATCAAGTAAAGTTTTACTTGCCTTTTGATGACTTCCAAACTCGTCCGACGTTTTCCGATGTTGACCAATATCTTTTGTATAACAGCAGAGTGCTGAACTTTATCAGGGCCAGAAATAAGCGGATAGCCGATTATGCTAGAAGTATTGTCGGCTAGATTGGCAGATATCAGCGATGTTAATGAAGTGATGAAGGTTGCGCCGAACCTAGCGTTAACCAGACCTGCCTGTCGGCGGGGGACAAGCGTGGAGCGAAACGGCGAAACGCCATGAGCCAAGCGAGTTTGTGGTAAAATACCGACGGGCTGGTTACGCCCTTGTTCGTCAGTTTTGCTGCCTTGGCCGCTGGACTTGGCCCCCACCCCGGCCCTCCCCCGCCAGTCGCTTCGCCCCTTTGCAGGGGAGGGAGCCGCTGGTTTGCAAAGTTTTTTGCAGACGGAGAGG
>JALWDV010000554.1 GCA_027036755.1 Anaerolineae bacterium | reverse complement strand
GCTAGCCCCGCAGGGGCGCTGTTTCTAGCCGGGGGACTTCATCCCCCGGCGCTGGCCGCGGGCGCGAAGCGCCCCGTTAATGAATGGATTATTTTAACTTTCCAACTCATTTGGGACGCACCCATTTCAAACAACCGCCACCATCACCGCGGTGATGGCCATGTAAACCAGCGACAGCGGGAAGAGAACCTTCCAGTTGAAGGCCAGAAGCTGATCGTAGCGGATGCGGGGAACGCTGGCCCGAACCCAGATGTAAATGAACAGAACGGCGATGACCTTGATCACGAACCAGCCGAAGCCGAACAGAACGCCGTACCAGGTTCCGGGCGCGGCCAGCGGGCCTTTCCAGCCGCCGAAGAAGATGGTGACCATCACCGCGGATGAGACGATCATGCTCAGATACTCGCCCATCATGTACATGGCGAACTTCATGCCGCCGTACTCGATCTGGTATCCGGCGATGAGTTCGTTTTCGGTTTCGGGCAGGTCGAAGGGGCTGCGGTTGTTTTCCGCCAGCATGGTGATGAAGAAGGGAATGAAGGCCAGGAAGAGCCACAGCCACAACCACCACGGGCGGGGCCGTTCGATGATCTCCACCAGGCTCATGGTTCCTTGCTGCGAGCCGATGTTGGTGGCCAGCACGATGGAGACGATGAGGATGCCCATGGGCAGCTCGTAGCTAATCATCTGCGAGGCCGTGCGCAATGCGCCCAGCAAGCCATAATTGTTGTTGCTGCTCCAGCCGCCCAGGATCACGCCGTACGCGGCGAAGCTGGTCACCGCCACGATGTAGAGGAGGGCGATGTTGACATTCGCGATGTAGAAATGCAGGGTGTAGCCGGCGATGGTGATGTCGGGCGCCACCGGAATTACGGCAAAAGCGATGAGGGGCGTGATCATGACCAGGACAGGCCCGAGCAGGTAGACGACCTTATCCTTGATGTGGCCCGGCACGACCTCTTCCTTGAAGATTGCCTTGACCGCGTCGGCGATGGGCTGCAACAGACCAAATGGCCCGGCCCGGTTCGGGCCCAGACGCACGTGGAAGCGGCCGAGGAGTTTGCGTTCATAATACGTGAGATACGCAAATCCCGTCAGCAGCAAAAGCAGCATAACGATGATTTTGATGAGTGTTACACCAAGCAGGGTGAGGGTCTCGATCATCAGAATCTGGTGGGAGAGATAGGTGGGTGGATGACGGAAGTTATAGAGACTGGCGACGAATCCGAATGGTTTTCGACGTAATGACGGTAAATGCGCCTGTCATGCGCTCGTCGTGCTGGATGATTGTTTCATGCCGCCATCTTGGTCTGATAAATCACATCGGCGCGTAATGCGTCGGAAGCAAAAGCCAGTGCAGCCTGGATCGCCTCTGGCGTGAGACGGGGGTGCGCATTCAGAATGTCCTCCACAGCCTCACCGGCAGCCAGTTTGTCAAGGATTAGCTCCACAGTGATGCGCGTACCTGCGATCACCGGCTTGCCTTGCATAACTGCCGGATCTGAAACGATCCATTCTCGCCAATTGGTCATCATTCGTCTCTTGACTGTGGTGTGGGAAGTCCGCCCGGCGATGAAGTCGCCGGGCTCCAGAACAGCGCCGGATAAATCCGGCTAGTCCCGCAGGGGCGCTGTTTCTAGCCGGGGGAATTCATCCCCCGGCGTTGGCGGCGGGCGCGAAGCGCCCCGGTCCTATAACCGGATTATTTTGTCAATGTTCATGAGAAGAAAACTGATTACTGAACACTGGGCGCTGAAACTCACGCCCGATAAACTGCAACAGTGGTGCGAGGGCCGAATTCGTCGAACAGCTCGCCCACGGGCGCATCTTTTAGCGAGAAGGGCACGAAGACCGTGCCGGGCCGGATGCGGCGGGAGATGTGCAGGGGCAGTTCCAGGCTGGCTTCGCGGGAGCGCACCGCGATGAAGTCGCCCTCGCGCAGGTCGAGGCCCGCGGCGTCGTCGGGGTGCAGCCACGCGGCCTTGCGGCCCAGATTGGCCATGCGCTCGGTGGCCGCAAAGACGTTGCCATCATCCCAGAGCAGATTGCCCACCACCAGGCGCATGTTGAAGGTCTTGTCCGCAGGAGCGGGCTCCAGCGCCGGATAGGGGGCCAGGCTGCGCTCGATGGGCAGCGCCTCTCGCTCCCACTGCTGGCCCGAATCGCCCAGGCTTTTCCAGCTCAGGCCCGCGTACTGGGGCGCGGCCCGGGTGATCTCCTCGAACACGGCGGGGGCGGACGCAGTGCGCCAGAAGCCGGCCTTGTCGGGATCGTAGCGGCGGGCCAGGTGCATGAGAATAGCCCAGTCGGGCAGGGAATCGCCCACAGAGCGGGCGGCCTGGGGCGCGGCCTGCACCCGTCGTTCGGTGTTGGTGAAAGTGCCGTTGCTCTCCACGTAGGAGGCCGCGGGCAGCACCACATCGGCCAGTTTGGCGGTTTCGGTCAGGAACATGTCCTGCACCACCAGGAACTCCAGGGCCGAAAGCTCCTTTTTGTAGCTGGGCTTTTCGCCCACCGGATCGGCGCCCATGATGTAGAGGGCCTTGATGCGGCCCAGGGCCGAGGCGATCATGCCGCTGTAACTCAGGCCCGGCTGCGTGGGAATGCTCGCGCCCCACAGCGTCTCCAGCTCTTTGCGGCTGGTTTCATCCGCCAGGGGACGACGTCCCGGAAGCTGATCGGGCAGCAGGCCCACATCGCCCGCGCCCACGGTGTTGGCCTGGCTGTGCAAAAAGCCCAGCCGGTCGCCATGTCCGCTGGCCACGATCCAGTTGGTCAGCGCCTGCACGATGCTGACGGAGCCGTAGCCCCAGGCGTAGTCCGTGCCATAGATGATGAAGGGCTTTTTGGCCTTCATCATCAGTTCCGCGGCCTTCTCGGCCTCATCCGAAACCTGGATATCGGCCAGCCAGGCGGGAAGGGCCTCGCCGCGGGCCTGGAGCGCGGCTTTGGTCAGGGCGTCGAACACGGGGGGCTCTTCGCCCGGTGCGGGGTTGAAGAAAACGCCGTCGTATTTGGTCAGTTCGATGCGGCGGGGATGCACGACGATGACGGGAGCGCCGTTGCGTTTGGCCGCCCGTTTGAGGAAGTTGGCCAGCACCGGCATCTCTTCCGACGGGTCTGCGCCCATGATCACCACCAG
>JALWDV010000553.1 GCA_027036755.1 Anaerolineae bacterium | reverse complement strand
GCTAGAAACAGCGCCCCTGCGGGGCTAGCCGGATTTATCCGGCGCTGTTTTGTAGCCCGGCGACTTCATCGCCGGGCGGACGTGGCAAACGCTTCCAACCGAAATGGGACGCACCCAAAAGATAAGGTTTGGAAAGGATTTTCTCCGTGCCCCCCTTATTTTTTCTCTGTGTCCTCCGTGTCTCCGTGTTGAAAAACTTTTTTGCAGTGCATCCAAATTTCCATCCGTGTTTCCCCTTATCCGTGTCGAGTGCACAGGGCTACGTTGGCAGTTACCGTTCCTCACCAGCGCAGCAGCCAGCGCAAGACCAGCGCCTCCAATCTCGCCCGCAGGCCCGGAGTCCGCGCAGGCGGAAACGGCCAGGGTAGCGGCAGATCATTCCTCACATCCACGCCCGGCCCGGTCAGCCGCAACATCAGCAACCCCGCTTCCGCAGGCAGCGGCAGCGCGTGAATCAACCGTCTGCCAAACCCGAAGGGCGTCACTTCGCCCGCCCAGAGCTCGCGTCCGTTCAATGACGCCGAGAGCTGACAGACGCCCGGCGTTGCAGGCCCATCATTCACCACCCACAACTCGATCTGGAGGGAACGCACCCGGGCGATGGGGGTCAGCGCCGCATAAGAGCGAGCGATCTGAGCGTATGCTCGCTTGGGTGCGCCGTGATAAGAAAAAACGCTCCAGGAAATGGCGGGCCAGGGCTCATTCCATTGCCAGATGAAAGTCCCCACGCCATCCTCCCGCAGACGATACGCCTCCACGCCCGCTTGCAGCCCCCGAGCCTGGGCCTCTTGCGCGGCCGCCACGAAAGATTCCAGATCATCGACGCGCCCGAAAAAGCGGGCGTAACGCCGCAACTTGTTCACCTCGGCCTTGCGCGCCCGCCAGGCCTCGCCCGGAGGCCAAAGCTCGTCCGGGGGCAAGATGGCGCGCAGGGTCTCGACATCGGGCGGCGCGGCCAGCCCAAACTCGCTGAGCAACGGTGCGGGGTCCCGCGCATACAGCTCGGGCGAAGCGCCCCCATGCCACACCCGCCAGTTATGACTATCGCCCGGCCCCGGCGACGCGGGCAGCCAGCGCCGCGAAGGGTCTTCCCGAGCTGCAACCTCGCTCATGGCCCGCGCCACCGCCGGAAATCGGCCCGGCCCCCATTCGTTGCCGCCGCCCCACATGAAAATCGAGGGATGCTGGCGCAGACTGCGGATGATCCCCGCGGTCTCCCGGCGCGCCAGTTGAACAAAAGCGTCATCCTGCGGTAGATGATCCAGAAACACGCAGGCGATGGGCGCTTCCTGCCACACCAACAACCCCAGCTCATCGCACAGCTCATAAAATATCGGCCGCTCGCGACCGCCGCCGCCCCACACGCGGATGGCGTTGACGCCCGCATCCACCGCGGCCTGCAACAAGGCCCGATAACGCGCCTCCTCGCGGCCGTCGCCGGGCAGCAAATCCAGCGGAACCCAATTGACGCCGCGGAAACGCATGGGCTGACCATTGAGCCGGGGTCGCCGGACGCCCCCTTCGACGCGCCAGCCAAACCGCCGGGAGCCAAAGATGACGGTGCGGGCGTCCAGCGCCTCGCCCGAGCCATTGCTGCGCACGGTCGCCTCCAGCCGATAACGGTGCGGCCGCCCCCGATCATGCGTCGTCCAGGAGGAAAGATGCAGGTCGGGCCAGTGCAGATGATGGCGGGAGACGCCCGCGGGCAGCGTCAATGCAAACGAGCGCACCCGCTCTCCCTCATCCGAGGTCAGAGACGCCAGACGCAACTCGACGGTGACAGCCGTGGGGGCCTGAGCGTCCAGCTCAAGACGGGCCACCAGCCCTCGCTCGGGGCCCCAATCGGCCCGAACCCACAGATCTTCGACAGCCACCGGCCCCGCAACGTGCAGGCGGACGTCATCCCACACGCCCGCGGTCATCAGCCGGGGCGAAAAATCCCACCCGAAATGCACCGGCGCTTTCAGAGTCAGCAAACGGTCGTGGAATGGTTGCAGATTCACCTGAAAACGGCTGGCCAGCCAGCGTTGGAGGCGATAGAAGCGCGTGCGGGGCCAGCGCGGCAACGCCCACGCTCCCCAGATGCGCACGCCCAGCGACGCGGGCCCCTGCTGCAAGAAGTCGGTCACCTCATACCGACGGCGACTGTACATGCCCGCGCGGCGCTCCAACTCCACGCCGTTCACCGTCACCGCTGCAAAATAGTCGATGCCGCCAAAATCGATCCACGCCCGCCGTCCCGGTGCAAGACCGGGCAACTCGGTGCGATACCACCAGTCGCTCTCATCCACCCGGCACAGCCGTTCGTCCAGATCCAGCTCGGCGTAAAGATCGGGCAACCGGCCCGCGTTCATCAGATCGCGCTGAATGCTGCCGGGCACGCGGGAGGGCAGCCAGTCGCGTAGCCCGGCGGGGTCATCCAGGGGCGCATCCATGGGGATGGGACGGGCCCGGGCCAGAAACCAGGTCTGGAGAGAGGGACTCACTTCACCTTCAGGCTCAGCGTGAGAACAAGCTGTCCATCCTTCACCTTGATGTCGGTGACGCCCGCTTTCTCATCGCCATTTTCGGCAGCGAATGCGCCCAAAGCCTTGGCCAAAGCGTTGCTGAAAGCCTGGATCGCCGGGGAGTCGCCATCCATGCCCGGGATAGTCGAGTTGACCGCGTTCACCTGCACGCCGTCCTGCCCCGTCTCGATGGCGAAGTCGATGCTGCCTTTTCTCTCCTTGCCCAGCAGCTTGAAATCGCCCGTGATGCGCATGATATTAGGCTCGATCAGCTCGATTTTCTCGATCTTGCCCACGAAATCATCGCTCTCGATGCCGACGTTATCGACGATCCTGTTCAACGTTTCTGCGCTCAACGTCACATCCACGCTGACAACGCCATTCTCATATCCCAAATTGCCGCACCCCGACGCCGCTATCATCAACAGCGTCAGGGCCAGAAAAATCATCAGATGTCGTGCATGTTTCATCGTTTGCTGCTCCTTGAAAGCGTTTATGGCCCGATTGTACCGGTTTACGCCCCCGGAGACAAAAGCGCCAGCAATTTCAAATGGGGGGCGTCCTAAATGAGTTGGGGCCAGTCGAGCGTTTTGGCCGAATGCTGAATGTTCACAAAACAAATCGCCATAGTGGCGTTCGCCACGTCCGCCCGGCGACTTCATCCCCTGGCGCTGGCGGCGGGCGCGAAGCGCCCCGGGCCTATGACTGGATTAGTGTCAATGTTCATAAAGGCAGCCGCCATTAGCGTGCGCTGATGAATGGGCGATGCAAGGGGCATGGAATCAATCTTGCATCGTTTGACCTTTGCCGAAGGAAGTTTTATACTTGAGAGTAACGCAATGCGTCACGAACGCTTTGAAAATAGACCTCACGCAAAGCATGTCCTGAGCCTGTCCTGAACGAAGTGAAGGAACTGGCCGAAGGGACGCCAAGACGAAAAGGGAAAAAGAAGCAAAGAATCCTTGGCGGCTTTTGCGCCTTGGCGTGAGATTTCACGTCATTTCGAGGGAGCGCAGCGACCGAGAAATCCCCTTGCAATCGAGGAGATTCCTCCTCCCTGCGGTCGTCGGAATGACGTAACACCGCAGTGACCGACGAACCTCACGCATCACGCATCACGCATCACGCACCACGCAACTGGCTTCCCCGCCAACATAGCCGCCAGAATTCTCCATCAACCATCACTTACTCCCAGGAGGTGTCAACATGGCTTATCTCTTCCCGTCCCCTGAATGGGTCGATGCGTTCAAGGACGCCATCAACGCCAACGAGGCCTACAAGAAATCCGCGGCCAAGTGGGAAGGCGATTTCTACTTCATCGTCTCGGCCAAAGGCCCGATCAAAGAACCCTTCGTGATGTACCTGGACCTGTGGCATGGCGAATGCCGGGAAGCCCACGTGGTGGAAGACATGAACGAAAAGAAGCCCGAGTTCGTCATCGAGGGCACGCTGGACGTCTATCGCCAGATTTTCGACAAGAAACTGGACCCCATCCGGGCGCTGGTCAGCCGCAAGCTCAAACTCAAGGGCAATCTGGGCAAGATCATGCGGGCCGTGAAGGCCACCCTGGATCTGGTCAATTCCGCTGCGTCCGTGCCCACGGTCTATCCCGAAGACTCTTGAAAATCGACGTTGCTTGCAAAAAAATCGCCTGGCCAACGTCGGGCGAGTCTGCAGCGGGCGTCAAACGTCAAACGTAAAACGTCAGGTCGTAACGCATGACGCATGACGTTTGACGAAATCGGCTTCCCGCGCCAACCTTCAAACTGATTACTGAACACTGATTACTGAAAACTGACCATGTGGTATTTCGACGCCCCTACCATCATCTACGGCGAGGACGCGCTGAGCGAACTGGAACAAATCAAGGGCTCCCGCGCGTTCATCGTCACCGATCCGGTGCTGCACAGCCTGGGATTCACCGAAAAGATAGCGGGGCATCTGCGGGATGCAGGGATGGAAGTGGCCGCTTTCACCGAGGTGGAGCCCGAGCCCTCGTTGCAAACGGTGCAGCGGGGCGCAGAGATCATGCGCGGGTTCCAGCCCGATGTCATCGTGGGCCTGGGCGGCGGCTCCAGCATGGATGCCGCCAAGGCCATGTGGGTGCTCTACGAGCGACCTGACCTCCAGCCCGACGAGATCAGCCCCATGATGGAGCTGAACATCGGCAAGCTGGCCCGGCTCATCGCCATCCCCACCACCGCGGGCACCGGATCCGAAGCCACCTGGGCCACGGTGCTCACCGATAAAACCGATGGCCGCAAGCTGGCCCTGGGCTCCCGCGAGACCATGCCCACCATCGCCATCGTAGACCCCGAGCTGACCCGCGACCTGCCTCCGCGCATCACCGCAGACACGGGCCTGGACGCGCTCACCCACGCGGTGGAAGGCTATCTCTCCACCTTCCACAATAACTTCACCGACGGCCTCTGCCTCAAGGCCATCCAACTGGTCTTCGATTATCTGCCCGTCGCGTATGCCGAGCCGCGCGACATGGAGGCCCGCGAGCGCATGGCCAACGCCGCCACCCTGGGCGGTCTGGGCTTCATCAACTCCTGGGCCTCCCTGGCCCACGCCATGGGCCACGCGTTCGGCGGGAATTTCCACATTCCGCACGGGCGCAGCGTCAGCCTCTTTTTGCCCTACACCCTGGAATACATCGCCCAAGAGCCCGAGCTCACCCGCTTCCGCGACATCGCCCACGCCCTGCGCCTGCCCGAAGGCGACGCTGACGAGGCCGCCGCGGCCAAAGCGGTCATCGCCGCCATCCGCGACCTGCACCGCCGCCTGGACCAACCCCTGACCGTGGCGGAGATGGGCATCGGCCGCGAGGACTACGAAGCCCGTCTGGATGATCTGGTGGAATTCGCCGAAGGCGACGGCACCTTCATCAGCGCGGTGCGCATCCCCGAACGGGAAGACCTGGAAAACCTCTTCCGCTACGCCTACGACGGGCGTAAGGTGGATTTTTGAGAGAGATGGTGCATGATTAAAGATTGATGATTAAAGTGAAAGCCACGCCGCTTCCACCTTTAATCATAGATCATCAATCATTGCTCATCGCCCGCCACATCCGCTGCTTCTTATGCTCAATAACCTGATTGACATCGGCGACATCATCCAAAACGCCGTCCTGTTCAGTCCTCGCAACTGGGGAGACGCCGCTATGGCTTCCGACTCTTTGCTCCAGGCCATTCACCGCCTTTTCGACTTGCTGGAAACGCGTGGCGCGTCCTACGTTTTGGTGGGCGGCGTCGCCCTTCTGAACTACGTGGAAGGCCGCAACACGCAGGATATCGATCTGATCATGGCGGTGGATGATCTCGAAAACCTCACCGAAATCCAGGTGACCTATCGAGATCGGTTCTTCGCCCGAGGCGATTTTCAGGGGCTGCAAATCGACATCTTGCTCACCACAAATCCCCTCTTCCGCAAAGTGCAGCAGGAGCATGTCACCACTCTGCATTTTCAGGAGCATGACGTCACTATTGCCACAGTGAGGGGCCTGCTCCTGCTCAAACTCTACGCCTTGCCCTCGCTGTATCGCCAAGGGGATTTTTTGCGGGTGAACATCTACGAAAACGATATCGCAGCGCTGATGTATCAGCATCACCCCCACATGGACGCCATACTGAGCGAACTCGCGCCTTTCATCAGCGCCACCGATCTCGCGTCACTGCAAGAAATCGTCCACGAAATCGACCAGCGCATCCGCCGATTCCAGTCCAACCAGCCCATTGACAATTAGCAATTGACAATTAGGGCATGGTTCACATCGTCCTTCCTGCATCTTTACAATTTCACGTGGTCGACGCCTGGCAAAGCACGTCAACGTAAAGCGTCAAACGTAAAAACGTGGCGAAACAGGCTCTTTTTGACGTTTGACGTATGACGTTTGACGGAGAAATTGTAAAGATGGCTTTGAATGAGAATGAACCATGCCACAATTAGCCATTGACAATTCCCATGATCCCCCAAACCTACACCCCCGCGCCGCCCCGAACCCTGCCCGGCTACATGGGCAAGATTCTGCGCGTGGATCTTTCCACCGGCAAGATGTGGGATGAGCCCATCGACGAAACCTACGCCGAGCAATTCGTGGGCGGCAGCGGTCTGGCCGTCCGCTATCTGTGGGACATGATCACGCCCGAGACCGATCCCCTGGGCCCGGAAAATCCCCTCATCTTTATGACCGGGCCTCTGGTGGGCACCAGCACGCCCGCCGCGGGCCGCTTCTCCGTAGTCACCCGCTCGCCCGCCACCGGACTGCTGGGCGAGGCCAACTCGGGCGGCTACTGGGGCCCGGAGCTACGCCGCGCGGGCTACGACGGCGTCATCGTCACCGGCCAGGCCAGCGGCCCCGTGTGGCTTGAGCTGCGGGAGGACGCCGCGCCCCTGCTGCACGACGCGGGCGACCTCTGGGGCCTGGACATGTACGAGACCCAGGACGCCATCCGGGAAAAAATGGGGGATAAACGGGTGCGGGTGGCCTGCATCGGGCCCGCGGGCGAGAATCTGGCGCTTTTTGCGGGCGTGATGAATGATCATGGCCGGGCCGCGGCCCGCACGGGCGTGGGCGCGGTCATGGGCAGCAAGCTGCTCAAGGCCATCGCGGTGCGGGGCAAGGCCAAAGTCCCCATCTTCCGGCCCGAGGAGAACAAGCAGGTGGTGCGGGAGATGACCAATCATGTGGTGGAAGACCTGACCGCGCAGATGATGCGCCTGGGCGGCACCATGCTCAACATGGATTTGGGCCCGGCCGTGGGTGATGTGCCCGCGTTCTACTATTCCACCAACCTCCTGGGCGACATCGACGACAAAATCAACGCCGGTGAACTCAGCGACAATTATCTCAAGCGCCACGTGCCCTGCTTCCGCTGCCCCATCGCCTGCGGCCGCGAGATTCGCCTGCCCGCAATCGGCGACCAGGAGGTGGACGGCCCCGAGTACGAGACCGCTGTCTCCTTCGGGCCCATCATCGGCAGCGACGACCTGGAGGCCGCGGCCTACGCCGGGCATCTGTGCAACAAATTCGGGCTGGACACCATCTCCACCGGCTCCACCATCGCCCTGGCCTACGACCTGTTCAACGCCGGCATCATCGACGAAAGCGACACCGGCGGCCTGACCCTGGCCTGGGGCGATCCGCAGCCCGCCCTGATCCTCATCGAACAAATCGCCTATCGCCGGGGATTTGGCGACCTGCTGGCCCAAGGCGCGGCGCGAGTGGCCGCGCATTTTCGCGTCCCCGAGCGCGCCGTCCACGCCAAGAAGCTGGAGCTGCCCTACCACGACATCCACGCCTACTCGGGCCAGGGCGTGGTCTACGCCACCTCGCCCCGGGGCGCGGATCACATGGCGGGGGACGTGTATCACTGGGAGATGGGCAACGAAATCCCCGAGCTGGAGATCACCTACGGCGATCCGCAGGATGAATCCCTGGAAAAAATGGCGATGGTGGCCCGCATCATGGACTTTCGGGCCCTGACCAACAGCCTCATCATCTGCCACTTCGAAGACGTGGTCATCTCCGATCTGCTGACCCTCATCGAATCGGTGACCGGCTGGCAGTGGTCGGTGGACGACCTACGCATGACCGCGGCCCGCATCTTCGAGCTCAAGCGCCTGCTCAACGCCCGTCTGGGCATGACCCCGGCCGACGACGCCCTGCCCCAGCGCATCCTGCGGGCCTACGAGGATGGCCCCACCGCGGGCTATGCGCCCGATCTGGCCGCCATGCTCGAACGCTACTACGAAGCCCGGCAGTGGGATCGGGCCACGGGCGTGGCAAAGCCGGAGCGGCTGGAACAGTTGGGATTACATCGATACAACGCTGCATAATCTGTCCACTATTTCCCGAGGGGCGTTTGAGAAAACAAAGGGAATAATGTAAAATGAGGATGTCTCTTCACGAAGGGATTCCCGCGTGCTGTCATCACCTTTTTCCCATCGCCAAAAGGAGCTAAAAAATGAATCACCTGCCTTTTCGTCCCCCGCGCTATCCTCGTTTCATAAAACGACGATGGATTCTTCTTCTTGTCGGCATCCTGCCTTTAATGCTGTTTTTCACATCGGTTTATGCCATGGAGGAGGAAGACATCGGTATGGTATCGGGAAAACCGCCAAGCGCACTCTTCGCGCCTATGGATGAATCCATTATCACCGCCCGCGAAAAGGAGATGCCGCAATCGCCCCAGAGCACCCGGTTTCGATTCGTTCGCCCCAATTTTCAGACCATGGGAACGAAGGAAGATCCAGCCGGGCGGATTACGGTGAATCTCTTCAATGACGTTTCTTTCACCGCCATCTTCGAACGTACAGAAACAAACTACATGGGCAGCTATGTGTGGGTTGGGCGAATTCCCGAGATTGAGATGAGTCAGGTCATACTGGTGAAACACAAAGGACTTTTGGCGGGCAGCGTGAGTATGCCCCAAGGCATCTATGAAATCCAACCCATCCGCAAAGGACTCAGCGCTGTCGTGGAATTGGATCAATCCAGGTTCCCTCCCGAGCTGGACCCCATTGTAGCCAACGTACGCCAAACCATCTTGCCTCAGGACATCAATCGTGTAACAGACAGTTGTGATGAGATCACCGTGCTGGTGGCCTATTCGCCTGAGACGCGCGCAGCAGCAGGCGGCACGTCCCAGATCGAGGCCATCATCACCCAGGCCGTAGCAGAAACCAATCAATCCTATATAAACAGTAACATGGTGCAGCGCATCAATCTGGTGCACACCATGGAAACCCGACCAGGCGACGCCCAAAATGACTTCAGTGTTGATCTCAACGCCTTGAGGGTTCTTACCGACGGCGTCTTTGATGATGTTGATGCAGCCCGGGAAACGTATTATGCAGATGAGGTTGCTTTGATCATCGAGAACAGCACATCTTGCGGTCTGGGGTATCTCAATTCGAATGCGGCAACAGCGTTTTCAGTGACTCATCGCGGATGCGCTACGGGATATTATTCCTTTGGTCACGAACTGGGACACAACATGGGAGCGCGGCATGATTGGTATGTAGATGACAGCACGGCCACAGGCTACAACAAAGGCTTTGTCAATCTGCCTGACCAATGGCGCACCATCATGGCGTATAACGCCATGTGCAGCGACAACGGAGCATCTTGCACACGCCTGCAATACTGGTCCAATCCTGATGTGCAATACAACGGCGACGCCATGGGCGTAGTCAGCACAGGGCCCACCAATTGTGTGGAAGGGCAAATGAGTCCCGATCCTTCCACCTGTGCGGCCGACAACCATTTACGTTTGAACAACACTTGCAGCACCGTGGCCAACTTCAGACAAGCGCCCACGCCCACAGCCACGCCTACTACGCCGCCCACAGCCACGCCTACTACGCCGCCCACAGCCACGCCCACCACGCCCCCCACGGCCACACCCACCACGCCACCCACGGCTACGCCTACTACGCTGCCCACAGCCACGC
>JALWDV010000552.1 GCA_027036755.1 Anaerolineae bacterium | reverse complement strand
CCAGCGGCTCCCTCCCCCGCCAGTCGCTTTGCTCCCTTGCAGGGGAGGGAGCCACTGGTTTGCAGAAGATTTTTGGACTGAGGGGGCTTTCTCCCGCAGACGAGAAAACCTCGGAAAAAGGGTAACTGCTAAGGTCGTTTTCGCTTGAATTAACCTGACAGGTTCCTTTGCAGCAATTCAGAGCCTTGCACGCTTCATTGCTGGATGAAAAGCGCATATCTCACCGCCAAGGTTACGAGAACCTGTCAGGTTTGAGTGAAAGAAGACAACCAACCAGCAGTTATGAAAAAGGGACATGGTTCATTCTCATTCAAAACCATCTTTACAATTTCTCCGTCAAACGTCATCCGTCAAACGTCAAAAAGAGCCTGTTTCGCCACGTTTTGGCGTTTGACGCTTTACGTTTGACGTGCTTTGCCAGGCGTCGACCCTATTGAAATTGTAAAGCTGAAGGAAGGACGATCTGAACCATGCCAAATAATCCATTCATTAACGGGGCGCTTCGCGCCCGCCGCCGGCGCCGGGGGATGAAGTCCCCCGGCTAGAAACAGCGCCCCTGCGGGGCTAGCCGGATTTATTCGGCGCTGTTTTGTAGTCCGGCGACTTCATCGCCGGGCGGACGTGGCAAACGCTTCCAACCGAAATTGGACACACCCAAGTAATTTTTAGACGCTCACTATGGGAAAAAATTATGACTTCACCTATCGATATGGTGCTCATCGGCGCAGGTCAGCGCGGAGCCCACGCCTACGCCCGCTACGCCTTTCAGCATCCCGATGAAGTGCGCTTTGTGGCCGTGGCCGAACCTGACCCCATTCGTCGCGAGATGTTTGCGCAGGAGCATGATCTGGACGACAGCCAGTGCTTCGAGACCTGGGAAGACCTCATCGCCGCGGGGAAACTGGGCCGAGCCGCCATCATCGCCACGCAGGATCAGATGCACGTGGAGCCGGCGGTGGCCGCCATGGAGGCAGGCTACGACGTGCTGCTGGAAAAACCCATGGCCCACACCCTGGAAGGCGCTGTCAAGCTGGTGCAAACCGCGGAGCGCACCGGCCGCGTGCTGGAGATCTGCCACGTGCTGCGCTATTCGCCCTTCTGGGTTACTTTGCACCAGGTCATCGAAAGCGGCAAGCTGGGCGAGATCATCACCGTGGAGCATCGAGAGAATGTGTCGTACTGGCACATGTCTCACAGCTTTGTGCGGGGCAATTGGCGCAACAAAGAGGAATCCAGCCCCATGATCCTGGCCAAGTGCTGCCACGATCTCGACATCCTCTACTGGAATCTGGGCGTGAAGACGGCCAGACTCAGCTCATTCGGCTCGCTCATCCACTTCCGCTCCGAAAACGCGGGCCCGGATATCCCCCTGCGCTGCACCGACGGCTGCCCCATCGAGCCCGAATGCCCCTTCTCCGCCATCGGCATCTATCTGGAGGGGCGTCCCTTCCGGCGATGGATGGAACAGGCCATCGAGACCCGAGGCCTGGACCCCGAGCGCCCCATGATGTGGCCCTTCACAGTGATCACGCCCGATCCAACCCTGGAAAATCGGCGCAAGGCCCTGGAGACCGGGCCCTATGGCCGCTGCGTTTATCACAGCGACAATGATGTGGTCGATAATCAGGTGGTGGCCATGGAGCTGGAGGATGGCCGCACGGTGACGCTGATCATGCACGGGCATTCGCACGAAGAAGGCCGCACCATGCGCTACGATGGCTCCAGGGCGACCCTGCGGGCCAAATTCCCCATCCTGGGCAGCGAGGAGGAGATCACCATCCATTATCACAACAGCGGCGAGGTGGAGCGCGTGCCCATTCCCCGGGGCCAGCCGGGCGCGGGCCATGGCGGCGGCGATTTCGGCATCATGGCTGATTTTCTGGCCGTGCTGCGCGGCGAGAAAGAGCCGCTGACCACCGCCCGGGAGTCGCTGGAAAGCCATCTGCTGGCCTTCGCCGCGGAGGAAGCCCGACTCAATCACACCGTCATCGATATGGCGGAATTCCGCGCCAACGCCGAAAAGCTGACCGTGTAAAACCGCCGATGTTCCGTAAATAGAACGCAGATGACGCAGAAAAAGCCGATCTACGCAGATGAAAAAGATAAAATCAGGATAATCTGCGAAAATCTGCGGGCATCAGATGTTTCTGCGTTCCATTTTCATTTGTTATCGTCGCAAGCTCGAACGGCGGCTTACTTCCCCAACGCCTCCTGCAAGACCGACCAGTTCGCGGGGTCTTCGCCCCCCAGCCGCCAGATGCTCATCCCGGCGATGGCGGGATGCTTTTCGAGCATCATGGACAGCCGCCCTTGCAGCGTCTCAGCGTCGTTGAAATACACGGTGTGACGCCCGTCGTCATAGCTGAACCACGCTTCGCCCGAGCTGGCGTCCCGCTGCACTCGGGCGTTGTACATCTCAGCCCGTTTCACCGCCTGCCGCCATTCGAAGCTCTCCCCTTTGCTGCCCACCCAGTCGTAGCCATAGAAAGGGACGCCCATGAAGATTTTGGCGGGCTCCACCTGGCTTTCGGCGTAGGTCAGCACCGCATCGGCCCAATCCAGCGGCGCGATGGGCCCGGCCTCGCTGGCGCCGTGGTGCAGGTCGTAGATCATAATCTTGAATTCGTCGGAGACCGGGCCCAGCCTGGCCCAATCCTGGGCCTGCGGCCCGCCCCACGTTCCTTCCTCCCCCGTCTTGGGATGCACGGTGGTGGAAAGCAGCTTGTTCCGCTGGTGCAGCGCCCGGGCCAGCTCCTGGATGAACGCGGTGAAGGCTTCCCGATCCTCCGCATAGAGGCTCTCGTAGTCGATATCGACGCCGTCGTAGTCATTCTCCATCACCAGTTGCACGATGGCGTCGATGTGCTGCGCCCGCCGTTGGGGATCGTGGATGATGGTCGCCACCCGCTCCCGGTCGAAACCGCCGTTGCGGATGGAGGGCAGCGCGCGCAGGCCCGCTGCGCGGGCGGCCTGCAACCCGGCCACACTCTGCACCCCGCCCTTGATCGCGCCATCCGCGCTCAGCTCGTACCAGAAGAAATTCACCTCGCTGAGCACATTGGCGTTATCGGTCAGGGTCTTTTGCTCCAAGAAGCCGATGTAGGGAGCCCAGATGGTGACCTGGCGAGCGCGGGGAGCGGGCGTGGGGGAG
>JALWDV010000551.1 GCA_027036755.1 Anaerolineae bacterium | reverse complement strand
TTTGGCAAAAGTATTGTCATACAATCTGACCGTATCGCCTACGTTGGTATTGACAAAATCGCGGTTTGAATAATCCAAAAGCACCCCTGCCGATACATTAATATTATTAGTCAAACGTTTTGAAACGCCGTAACGTTGAATAAGCGCATCGATATTGTAATTTTGTTCCTTTTCATTGACAAACGAAATTTTTCCGGTTAATTCATACTTCAAGTTCTTTTTTATCTCTTCATATTCCTTGCGTATCGGCAATTCCTCCGGATCCAAAGCAAGTGCCTTTTTATAATATGTCAATGCCGTATAAGGTTTTTCTTGCCAATAATACATCTTCCCAATTCCCTGATATGCTTCCGAATAGGTGTCGTCTATCTCCAAAATACGTTTGTAGGTATCAATGGCTTTTTGCAATTTTCCCTGCCAAGAATATGCCTTTGCCAATTTTAAATACAACGTCACATTATCCGGCAACAATTGAATGGCTTTTTGAAACATTGCTACGGATTTATCAAGCTTGTCCGTCATCAAATACACCTCTCCCAATCCTGTCAATGCCTCTACATCCGTTTTGTCATTTTGATAGATTTTTGAGAACAGATTTTCTGCTTTTTTATAATCTTCCGTTTTCAGATACAGGCGTGCCAATGCCAATCGTGCATCGTAATCCTCCGGTTGCGCCTTCAATATTTTGGCGTAATAACCGATTGCCGTATCATAATCGCCGTTTTCTTTGGCTTCATAACCTTTTTGTCGCCACTGCTCCGTATCTTGTGCTTTGACAACGAACGATGCCATTAGCATTAAAATCAGTAATATTTTCCTTTGCAACATATTTTTCGTGTGATGATTTATTGTTTTAATCGTTTGATAATCAATTTATAATACATTATTTGCAAAATTATTTTTAATCTAAATCATATCCCTTTGCGTTCAAATTTTCGCCAATCGTGTTTCTTTTTCATAAAATTTTTCAAGCCGTCCAATTGTGCTACAATTTTAAAAAACGAATAACTGAAATCGGACAAAATACCCGTAATCAACAGCCACAACCAGTCTTTAAAACTTTTATACCGCAAGGCATTCCGGGTGGTTTCGGTATGTTTTTCACTCCAATATTCCAACAGCAACGTGATACTACTCATAATAATAGCGGTAGTCAACAAGATGCTGGCAAGTAACAATAAAACCCACTTTGCATTAAACACCCCGTAATATCCGGCTATGACAATGAAAATCAAGGACAAAACTTTCATTATAGGCGATAACAATTCAAAAAAGAAATAATACGGCAATGCCAACATACCTGTTACGCCGTAAGACGGTTCAAAAATGGCTTTGCGGTAAATACTCAATGTTTCAGCCAATCCTTGATGCCAACGTGAACGTTGCCGGAACAAAAAGCTTGAGTTGTCAGGCACTTCCGTCCACAAAACGGCTTCGGGAACAAACACCGCTTTGGCTTTTTGCTTTTGATCTCTTTTGTATTTCCACAAGCGCACCACAATTTCCATATCTTCACAAACGGTTTGTTTTCCGCTACCGACATTTTCCAAAACATAAGGCGACGTGTTTATTTTTGTCAAAAAACCACCTACTTCATTCAAATCGCGTTTTTTAAACAGCGAAAATGCACCGGACATAATCAGCAAAGCATTGATTTTACTCAACCCGATACGCGAAATCATAAAAGATTTAATGTATTCGTTTATCTGCCATTGCACCCAAATATTCTTTGGCACACGAGCACTCTGCACACGGTTTTTGACGATGCTCACATCGTTGGCTACGGCTAATTGTCCGCCGGTAACAATAGTGCCGGGATTGTCAATAAACGGACGCACGACCTCCTTCAACGCATCGGGATCCAAAACCGAGTCGGCGTCAATGATGCAGATATATTTACCTGATGCATAATTAATTCCGGTATTGATTGCATCGGCTTTGCCACCGTTTTCCTTATCCAAAATAAGCAAATTCCGTTCGCTTTTCAGACGATAAACCGCCAGCAAATTCGCCGTATTTAAGGTGTTTTCCGGTTCATCAAGTGTCACTTTTTCCACCTCAAAATGTTCTAAAACCCTTTGCATCGTTTGATCTTTCGAACCGTCATTCACCAAAATAACCTGATAATCGGGATAATCCAACTCCAAAAGATTTTCAATGCACGTGATAATCGAAACCTCTTCGTTATACGCCGGTACGATAATCGAAATAGGGTGTTCCGTGTAATCGTGCGCCTTACGGGACTTTGACTTTTTAGTTCGCACAAAAAAGTAAAATAACGCATTGACATACAACAGAACATCTATGACCAAATAAGCGGTAAAATAGATAATGAATATCTTTTCTATGATGCGTAAGGCGTAATACATCTACATTTTATTTTTGATAACGATTTTACTGCCGGGTAAGGCATTCAGCAGAATTACGCCGTTTGTGTTTGAATATATTTTTTCCGTTTCGCCTATCTTGACCTTGACTTTTTGCCAAGGCAGTTTAACTCGTATTGTCAGCTGTTCGTCATAAATTTTATCTAATTTCGATTGCAATTTAATCACATACCTGCCAAAGCACCGGTGCGTTTTGAGTTTGACGGCTTCGCGTTCCACAATATATTTACCCACATCCTTTACCGGTGCCACCCAATAATTTTTTTGTGCCAAAATTTGCATCTGCTTGTCAAAAGTTGCCGGATACAGCGAATAGGTATTCCGGACTTTGTGATATTCCAAAATACGCATTTCCTTACTGCCTTTCGGAAACAAATGATGATACATCAAAATAAGCCACTTACCACGTGCATTTTCCAACCATTTTTCAAACTCTGTTAAATTTGGCGTGGTGTCGTTCAAAATAGCCTTTGATTTGAGCAATAAAATGTTATCGGGAACAGCCTTATTGTAGGAACTGCCCCCCGTTCTACCAAAACGGAAACCCGCTATCTGAGTTGCACGGGCGGTTTTTTCGTTGGCAAAAGAGTAGGGATAATGTATGGTGTAACACGTATCTCCGGTTTTTTGCTCAATCAGCGTTTTGTTCATTTTCATTTGTTTTGCCAAAGTGTCCAAAGGCAAACGCCGGTTGTAGCGCAAGTGCCGGTAGCCGTGCGATGCAATTTCATTGCCGGCTTTTTGCAATTCCCTGATTTGTTGCCA
>JALWDV010000550.1 GCA_027036755.1 Anaerolineae bacterium | reverse complement strand
GGGCGGACGCGGGGGCGTTTGGTTGGGCGGACAGGGCGAAGCTCATGCCCAGGATGGCCCAGAAGAGGAGATCGGGCGTGTGGGTGGGGAAGCTGACCAGGAGTAATGCGCCTCGTCCGAGGATGATGGCGGCCAGCCAGGGGGCCAGGGGGTGGGGGTTGCGCGCCAGGCGCCACAATGCCAGGCCGCCCAGGGTCAGCCAGCCCAGCAGCCAGGGCAGTCCGCCGGTGACCAGCAGTTCGAGGGGCAGGCTGTGGGCGCGGTCGGAGATGCGAAAGACGAAGTCGGGTTCGAAATGTGCGAGAACAGGGGAGAGATGGGGGGCGAGGCCCAGGGAGAGGGCGTCGAAGCCCAGGCCCGCGAGCAGGGCCCGGGGCTGGCTGCGCAGGAGATGGAGGACGGCTTGCCAGATGAGGAGGCGTTGTTGCAGGGTGCCGCCATGTTGGAGGCGGGGCCATAGCAGGATCAGGGCGGCCGCGCCGCCGATGAGCGCGAGCAGCCCGGCGGGCAGCATCCATTTGCTGCCGAAGACGCTGGCCGGGGGAGTGGATGGTGCGGAGTGCAACGATTTCGCGTTATGTCTGGGCGCAGAACGTTGCTGAATCCCCCAAAAGATAAGGAGGCTGACGCCGGCGGCCAGCAATCCCAGATAGGCGCTGCGGCTGAAGGTGAGGATGAGGAGGGCCAGGGCGGTGAGGATGAAGGTTTCGAGGATGCGCCGGGCCAGGGCCGCGGGGGGCGGGTGCAGGATGCGTCGGGCCAGGGCCAGGGCGATGACGATGAGGAGGTAGTCGCCCAGGTAGAGGGGGTTGCCCAGGGTGGATGAGGCCCGCTCGCCCAGAGGAAAGCTGACGCCAAAGCCCCGCACGGGGTCCAGGTTGAGCATCTGCGCGAAGCCGTAGAGGATGGGGATGATCGCTCCCAGCAGGGCTGCATCCACCAGCAGCCACTCCCGGCCCGAGCGGGTCATGTCCCAGGCGATGAGCAGGAACAGCATTCCCGCCAGCAGGGTCAGCAGGCCGTATCCGCGATCGTGGTTGCCCCACAGGCTGATGACGGGGTTGAGGGAGAGGGCGGTGATGATGAGGCTCCACAGGGCCAGACCCGCGAGCAGCAGCATCCAGGGGTGACGCCTGAGCTGGGAGATGCGTCCGGAGAGGCGGGAAAGATGGCCGCGGCTCACCGCCTGCCACAGGATATCCACCAGGGCGATGAGGGCCAGGGCGATGATGAGGCCGCCTTTGTCGGGCTCGAAGCTGGTTGCGCTCTGGATGTTGAAGAGGGCGGGCAGCGCGGCCAGCGCCAGCAGCAAGGCCATCTGGGCGGGAGGCGGAAGGCTGACGGGGGTTTTGCGGGCCGGGGGTTTCGGGCGGCGTTTATGTCGAGACATGGATGAGGCGTGAGGCGTGAGGCGTGAGGCGTGATGACTTTACGAATTACGGATGGGGAGGAGGAATCAGGTGCGACGCACTTACCGCAGGCTCAAGTGCGTCGCACCTTTCGGTTGCTGCGCTCCCTCGAAATGACGTAGGAGAGCCTATTTTGGGAACAGTCGCCATGAACGGCTGCTCACCACATAACGAACGAAAATAGAACGCAGAAGTAACTACTAAGGTCGGCCTGCTGAGCCAACGTTCAAGACAGCGTTCGTCAGTTTTGCAGCCTTGGCCGCTGGACCTGGCCCCCACCCCAGCCCTCCCCCGCCAGTCGCTTCGCTCCTTTGCAGGGGAGGGAGCCGCTGGTTTGCAAAGTTTTTTGCAGACGGAGAGGTCTTCCCCCCCGCAAGCGGTGGGGACTGAGGGGGGGCCTGCCGCAGCAGAAGCCAAGTCAGCGAAAACAGACAGACTACCTTAGCAGTTACACGCAGAAACATCTGATGCACACAGATTTTCGCAGATTGTTTTGATTTTATCTGTTTTTATCTGCGTAGATCGGCTTTTTCTGCGTCATCTGCGTTCTATTTACGGAACAGTACCGCTGCGGTTCAGGTTTTCAGGAAGAAGCCGGCGTCGTGATCGTGGTGGTGGTGGTGATGCCCGAGATAGAGCCGGGCCTGTTCTTCGTCGAAGAGGTAGGGATCGGGGTCTTCGTTGATGATCTCCACTTCGCCCTCCAGCGCGATGTTTTCGCCAAAGACGACGTCGCCGCGCACCACCAGTTTATCGCAATGCAGCAACGAGGGCGGGCCGTAGGGGAAGCGGGCGTCGAACTGGTCGATGAGTTTGTAGTATTTCGGGTCCAAATCCACCACCACGGTTTTTCCCGCCCGCCGGGGATGCAGGATGACCCGGAAGTCGTCGGTGAGGATGAAGGCGTCGGAGCGCACGGAGAGGAGTTCGTTGGTGGTCTTGACCGGGGAGAAGCGCGTTCGGGGCACGCGCAGGGCCTGAGCGCCCGGGAACACGGCGATGGCCGAGCCCATGGCGGTTTCGATCTGGTAGACGGGCGTGGAGGAAGGGTCGCGCGGGTCTACGGTCTTGCGGTTGCGGATCATGGGCAGGCCCAAAATTCCCTGGCGCTCCTCCATCACCCGCTTGAGGGTGGGCAGGTGGAGCCAGAGGTTGTTGGTGTTGAAGTAGCGGTGCCGGGAGACGTCCTGGAACGCGTCCACGTCGGCGGCGGGACATTGCCCCGATTCCCGCAGGATGAGCTGGCCATCGCTTTTGCGCCGGGCCAGATGCCCGCCCTTGCGGTCGGCGGGCGTGCGGTCGGCCACTTCCATCATAAAGGGCAGCCGGTTTTCGATGAAGTGGCCCAGAATGGCGGCGTCCAGGGCCGCGCCCAGGTTGTCGGAGTTGGAGACGAACGCGTATTCATAGCCGCGGGCCAGCAGCGTCTCTAACATGCCGCTGATGACCAGGGCGGTGTAGAGGTCGCCATGTCCGGGCGGGGCCCACTCCAGGGCCGGGTTGGCGGGCCAAGAGACGGGCTCCAGGGTGTCTTGGCGCACTTTGGGGGCTTTGTGCTGGACGAAGTCCAGGGGGATGTCGCCGCCCAGGTCGGGATAGCGGCGCAGCCAGGCCAGGGAATCGGCGCGGGTGCTGAAGCTGTTCATCAACACCAGGGGGATGCCGTGGTGCAGGGCGTGGCGGACGATGACATCCAAAAAGGTGAGATCATCTTTGACGGGCAGCAGGGATTTGGCTTTTTGCAGGCCCATG
>JALWDV010000549.1 GCA_027036755.1 Anaerolineae bacterium | reverse complement strand
CCAGTTTCGGAGAGTGAGTTGAATCGTAACTACTAAGGTCGTCACCCAAAAACCACTAAGAACACTAAGACACAAAGGCACAAAGGGAAATTTATACATTTTTTCTTCGTGTTCTTAGTGCCTTTGTGCCCTTTGTGGTTTGTTAACCGGGGTGCGTTAGCAGTTACGTTGAATCTCACGTTAATGCGGTTAATCGATGAACTCCACACAATGGCATGGTTCATTCTCATCCAGAACGATCTTTACAATTTCTCCGTCAAACGTCATCCGTCAAACGTCAAAAAGAGCCTGTTTCGCCACGTTTTGACGTTTGACGCTTTACGTTTGACGCGCTTTGCCAGGCGTTAATCCTATTGAAATTGTAAAGATGCGGGGAGGACGATCTGAACCATGCCAAAGAAGCCCATTTCAACTCAGCGTTTAATCTGGATGATATCCATGTCAACCCAAAAAGTTGCAACAGTAGTTTTAATAAGTTCTTTCTTTGGCATGCTTGTGGGCGCTTTCGCCGTTTTTACTGTCATTACTTCACTCAGGCCCAATTTGTTGGGGAGTTCAGAAGATCGATTGATGGCGTCCTTGAAAGATGCTCCTGAATTCGAACGTTTCTATCAAATCGTCGCAACCGGACCGGGATTCCGAGTAGACGCTGTGCAAGGCATTCACAACCATGTCGTCACGCTGAATTCTGTGCATTGGAATGAGAGCAAAGATACGTTATGTATCGTTTATAGCCAGCGCATTCCCTTGGACCCCAAGTTGAGCTGGGATTTGGAAAGAAATGACATTCAAGCCAGAATGTTTGGTGAAGCCCACCTATTTAATTCGGCGAATGAAGAGATTGCTCCTGTGAATGGTTCCAGTTTAGCGTTTGAAACAGATGTGGTCGATAGCGCCTCTTTTATCCTGTGTTATGATGGTGTGCCGGGAACAGAAAATGAGTTTCGATTTGTGGTTGACGACCGGGATACAGGTGAGAATTATGGCGAGTTTTCAGTATCGATCCCCAAATAATAAGGGTGCGTCCTTTTTCGGTTGAAGCGTTTGCCACGTCCGCCCGGCGATGAAGTCGCCGGGCTACAAAACAGCGCCGAATAAATCCGGCTAGCCCCGCAGGGGCGCTGTTTCTAGCCGGGGGACTTCATCCCCCGGCGCTGGCCGCGGGCGCGAAGCGCCCCGTTAATGAATGGATTATTTTAACTTTCCAACTCATTTGGGACGCACCCAAATAATGGATGCACTGCAAAAAGGTTTCTCAACACGGAGACACGGAGGACACGGAGAAAATAGTGGTAGTTCACAGAGGAATTCCTCTCCAAGTCTCACCTTTTTCTTCCTCCGTGCGCTCTGCGCCTCCGTGTTGAAGGTTTTTTCAGTACAGCCAAATAATAAAAAGAAGAACGTCTTTCTCTCACCCACCACCATTGCCACTCCCAGCGCACTAATTGCGGTCAGTGGGGTCCTCGCGACTTCCAGCGTCGGCCCGTGGCGGCAGGTTGTTCGTATCGGGCGGCATCGTGTTGGCCGCCGTTGTCTTTTTACCCCCGGCATGGCTAACAGCGGCGTTCAGTGGGACGACTTCGCCTCGCTGCCCCTGACGCATGTCGTTGGCTTCTCGCCCCAGGCAGGTTGCCCGCGGGCGGCCCGGCGCATCGCCTTTTCGCAGGTTATCTGAGCTGACGCCGCCCGGAGCGTCATGCCTGGCCCAACGCGTTAGCCAGGCTGGCCTGGATGCGGGTGATGATCTCGCGCACCTGCTCCACGCTCACGCCGCGCACCTGGGCGATCTCCTCCACCGAGAGCCTGCCTCGGGTCCACAAATCCAGGATGATGCGGCTTTGGGTGGGGAGTTCCGCGTAAAGTCGGGCCAGAAGCTGCTGCATCGCCCGATCACTTTTGATGAACGCGCCATCCAGCTCCAACCGATGGATGATCTCATCCTCGAAACTGTCTTCCAGGAGCAAGGCTTCGGGTTCGGGCGGGGGCAGCTCTGCGTCGTCCAGCTCCTCGACCATGACGATATCGCCGTCTGCATCCACCGTCATCTGCGGGATTTCATCCAGCAGCTTCATCTCATCCGAGAGCACGCGCTCCAGACCGAGGGCCTGGTTTCGCCATGATTCCTGGCGAATGATCTCATCCAGCTTTTCATCCGCCAACTGAAAAAGCCTCACCCGCAGGGCGGATTCGTCTTTGGGCATGTCGGAAAAATGCTCGTAGGCGTAAAGAAACGCCTCATCGAGGATGTCGTCGGTGGCGTAAAGGTCGGGCAAGATAAGGCCATTGCGTTCGGCGATGCGCAGGCGGTTGCGCACGTAGCTTTCCAGTCCGGGCGCAACCTCGATTATCTGTTGAAAAAACGCCTCGCGATTTGCGTTGGCGTGATGTTGTTTCAGTGTAGTCATGGATTTCTGCATGAAATCACCTCCATTTGTGCGGATTTTCCTTCATCTTCGCGCCTTTGCATGAGATTTCCATTTGTGCGGCGTCTTTCTGCGTCGATAATCTGATAAATTTTCATCCACAGCCGCCGCCGAGACGAAACATCTCCCTCCGGGGTGCGTCTGCACTGCCCGATTGTGCTATAATGGCGGATGCAAGCTTACACTTGATCATTAGTAACTATACAGGCCACAGCGAAAAAACGCCTGATGAAGCAACGCTGGTCATTTATGCCAACCCACGTCATGCGTCAAACGTCAAACGTCAGGCCGTTATCGATAAAGCCATGTCCTGCAATAAGCCATGACATCGTTACAGCAGAGTGACGTTTGACGCTTGACGTTTTACTGTCTTGGCATGTCGCCTGTTGGCGGCTCTAAACTTCAAGGTCTGACATGTGAGCTGTATAGTCACGATCATTATTCACCTTCACGGAGATAAAGAAGATGACAAACCAGTTTGACTATGACGTCCTGGTTCTGGGCGGCGGGCCCGGCGGCTATGTGGCAGCCATCCGCTCCGCCCAATTGGGCCTGAAAACCGCTGTCGTCGAGAAAGAGAATCTGGGCGGCGTCTGCCTGAACTGGGGGTGTATTCCCACCAAGGCGCTGATTCGCAACGCCGACATCGTGCATCTGCTGGGCAGGGGCAAGGAGTTCGGCTTCAAGTTCGAAAATCTTGAGCTGGATTACAAGACCGCGGTGAAACGCAGTCGTCAGG
>JALWDV010000548.1 GCA_027036755.1 Anaerolineae bacterium | reverse complement strand
CGGCGGGCGAGCCCGCGCCGATACCGATGAAAGACGAGGACACGGATTGACACGGCCTTCGGTCACAGATTTTTTGAATTATCCGTGTTTTTCTGTGTTCATCCGTGTTCTATTTTCAAAGCAGTCCGACGGCAGGCGCGCCCGCACCGATACGGATGAAAATCCCTTGTTACGTCATTCCGACGACCGCAGGGAGGTGGAATCTCCTCGTCTGCAAGGGGATTTCTCGGTCGCTGCGCTCCCTCGAAATGACGTGGGAGAGCTTATTTTCATAGCAGTATCTAATCTTCCAGGATTTCGATTTTATCTGGCAGGTTGGGCACGACGCACAGGAATTCGTAGGGCTCATCGCCGATGTTGGCGTACCAGTGGGGAACGCCCGCGGGGATGAGCAGCACGTCGCCCGCCTGGGCCACGATCTCCTCATCGCCCAGGCCCACCAGGGCCCGGCCCCGCAGCACATACTGCTCGTGCTCCACCTCGTTGGTGTGTTTGGGCATGCCGCCGCCCGGCTGCATGACGAATTTGCGCATGGCGAAATGCGGGCCTTCCTCGGGCGAGATCAGCACCTGGATGGTCGTCGCTTCACCCGCGGTCACTTCCTGTGCGGGCGCGTCGTCGCTGTGTTTGATGAACATGTTTCGGGTGCTCCTTTTCGTGTGAGGCGCTTTTCGTTTCGCCGACATCAGCCTACTGATTCAAAAGTGTTTTCAGCTTCTGTAATACTTCATTGACTGTTGCTTCCGGCAAATGACAAACGAACTCGGCTTTCCTTGCTTTCCAATCCAGGCTTTTTACCTGGTCTGATAAAATGGCTCCAGTCACTTGCAGTCCGTCCGGTATAACCACCTCAAATGGATACCCCTTGATTTTGTTGGTGATGGGACAGAGAATCGCCAAACCCACTTTGGCGTTATACGCCGCGGGCGATAATATCAAGGCGAGGCGTCTGCCTGCCTGCTCATGCCCGGCTTGTGGATTGAATGTGAGCCACACGACGTCTCCGCGTTGGGGTTGATAGGGCATGTTTTCACCAAACCTCATTCCCTACGGCGTCGCCAACGTCGATTTCCTCGTGCATATTGTCGCTGGTCACACCCGAAAGTAATTGTTCCAACGACCAATGGTCTGGGCGAATTGCTTTGATGACAATCTTGCCATCGATGAGCGAAACATCCACGGCTGAATTATTTTCCAACTGGGCGTCCAGCGCAAATGCTTTCGGGATTCTTATAGCAAGGCTGTTGCCCCATTTTTGAACTTTTGTGTGCATAAAGCATATCTCCTTTTGTTTCTACAAAAAAGATACTACTTTTGTTTCGTTTATGCAAGTTTCTTCGTCTAATGCGAATTATTGAATCTCTCCTCGCCCGCATACACCCTGAACCCGCCCCGACGGATGTACCCGGCCAGAGTCACGCCCCAGGCCCGAGCCAAAGCCACCGAGCGGCTGGTGGGCGAGGTGCGGGAGGCGATGACGGGCGCGCCCATCTTGGCGGCCTTGCCTAGCATCTCCGAGCTGATGCGCCCGGTGGTGACGATGATCCGGCCATTCGTCTCCACGCCCGCCAGCATGGCCTTGCCCCACAGCTTGTCCAGGGTGTTGTGGCGCCCCACATCCTCGGCCATGAGCAGGACGCGCTCGGGCGTGCATAATGCGGACGCGTGCACCCCGCGCGTGATGGGATAGAGCGCCTCATCGGCCCGCATCTCGTAGTAACGGGCGATAAGCTGCTCCGGCGTGAGGGCCAGAGCAGGGAATGGCTCGGGCGTGAGGTTCAGCAGATCATCGAAGGTGACGCCGCCGCCACATCCCGCGGTGCGGATGGCGTCCGCGTCGTTGGGCAGGGGGGCGCTGTGCGCGAGCCACACATCCACGCATTCACCCGATGGCCCCACGCGCAAATCCGCCACGTCGTCCGGGCCCGAGATTACGCCTTCCGAGCGCAGAAAGCCCAGCGCCAGGGCCTCCTGCTCCATGGGCGTGGCCATGAAACGGGCCAGCACCCGGCCGTTCACCTGAATGCAGACGTTCTTTTCCTCGATGACCGCGCCCTCCACGGCCTCCCATTTTCCCGCGCGGGGAACGAACCAGGAGGTGGGAATGGCCCCGGGCGGGAGGCGCATCGAGCCGTCGTTACTCATGCGCTCCCTTTTCCCGTAACCGTTGGACAATGGGGGCGTCAGTCAGTGGATCGCTTTGATGGGATAGTTGCCACAGGTAATTGGAGATATGTCTCGTCAATGTCGTATCCTGTTTTCTGGCGTAGCGCTTTGCCCCATCCAGGGCGTCGCGGGGCGAGCGGGCAGTGATCTTTGCACTCTGTTGGTTGCATGGTAACCATACAGGCCACGGCGTAAAGACGCCTGACGCAGCAACGTTGGCCATTTATGCAACCCACGTCATGCGTAAAACGTCAAACGTCAGGCCGTCATCGCCAAAGACGCGTCCTGCAATGAGCCATGACATCGTTGCAGCAGCGTGACGTTTGACGCTTGACGTTTTACGGTCCTGGCGTGTCGCTTGTTGGCGACTCTAGCCTTCAAGGTTTGACGTATGAGCTGTATAGTCGCGTTGCATGGCGACCTCATGCCATACATATTAGTGGGTAATTGTACGGCTGTCAAATGTCTCGAAATCATTCGGGTTCGTCCATTTTGGGTAAAGAAACCAGACGCTTGATTGACACGCCATCATCCTGTGATATACTGATATTTTCTCGCCTTCCGATTGCTTCATCAGCCATCCCTGTCATTGCTTCCTATGAATGCTCCCTCTCGCACCTCCATCTCATATCTGGCGGCGCAATGCGAAGGGGAAACCACGCGATTTTTTAGAACCAGACAGGAGAATAACGAGAACGACAGTTGTCTGCAACTGTTCAGGCTGGCTGCGTTGCAGGATAACGAAGAAGCATGGGAAGCCATCTATCGACAATACGCGCCATTGGTGAAGGGGTGGGTGCTTCGTCATCCCGCATTTCCGCAAACGGGCGAGGACGCCGATTATTTCATCAATATGGCGTTTTCGCGCATGTGGCGGGCAATGACGCCGCAAAAATGCCAGCAATTCGAAAACATCAAAAGCGTATTGCGCTACCTGCAAACCTGCACCCATAGCGCCATCATTGATTCCGTTCGCAACAATCAACTGGAGGCGCTGGATATCGAAATCCAGGAAATCCACCGGCAGATCGAGGCCAGCGCCATCGATGCAAACGAGCGCCTGCATGAGCGCATTTATTCCAAGGAGGCGCTGGAGATCGTCGAACAGCGGATGAAGACGCCCCAGGAGCGTATCGTACTCTACGAAGCGTACACCCTCGGACTCAAGGCGGGCGATATCTTCCAACGGCATCCCGGGATGTTTCAGAGCGTCAAGGAGGTCTACCGGGTCAAGGAAAACATCCTGGCCCGATTGCGGCGTGATAAAGATTTGCGAGAATTATTGGCCTGAAATGCCGAAAAAATGCCCGTTCGAGCGTTTATCTAGTAAACAGGGATGAAACGATTATGACACCGCTCCACGATCATTACTCGGACGCCGACCTGCTGGCCTGGTTGGAAGACGACAAAGAACTTGGGACTCACATCGAACATTGTGAAGCCTGTCGTCAACGCGCCATGCACCTGGCGCTGGAAGAGAAACGGCTGCAATCACTGCTATTCCGGGCCGATTGCCCTTCGCCCATGACGCTGTCCAATTACGAACTCGATCAACTTCCTGATGAGAATCGGCGGATGGTCAGCGCCCACATCGCCCAATGCCCGCATTGCAGTCAAGAGCTGGCCTGGCTGCGGCAATTCATGGCTGCGCCAATCTCGCAAGCAATCCCGGCGGCGCAAGCGCCCCATCCGCTGCACGAACTGAAAGAAAGCATCCGCGTCATCGTGGCCCGCTGGGTGAATCAAGCGGCAAACGGGGCGGGCGCAGGAATGGGGATGCAGCTTGCCATGGGCGCTATGCGGGGCGGAGGGGAGCAACGTCCCATGCTCTTCGATGCAGATGGATTGCAAATCACCCTGGAATTCTACGAAGACCCAACGCATCCGGGCAAACATCAACTGGTGGGGCTGCTTATTGGGGATGAGACGCCCGAGCATTTTCGGGTGCAAATCTGGCGGGATAACGCATGTCTGGCCGAAACCACGGTCGATGAGCTGGGCAACTTCACCATCGACAACCTGCCTCCGGCCATATACGATCTAAAACTAATCCACCCCAGGCTCGAAGTGCAGCTCAACGCGCTGGATATTTAGAGCAAGCCGCGGCGCAACAGGCCGCAATCCCATCCCATGCAAAGGTCTCAGCTCAGTCAGCTCCTGACGGAACAGTCCGACGCCGAGGCCCGCGCCCGGATTCTCGCCCAAAACGCCGCTCTGCTGGATGACCAACTGGCGCAGGCGTTGAAGGCCCGGGCGGATCACTATCTGCGCACCGAGGTGCAGCGCTCTCTCGACATCGCCGAGACGCTGATAGCCATGGCCGAGTATTCGCGCCGTCCTGCGCATCGCGCGCTGGGCTTGCTGGCCCGGGCCAACGCCTACGCCCTGGGCCTGGGAGAATATCAGCGTTCGCTGGCGGATTACGAAGAGGCCGCCGCCATCTATGAGCAATTGGGCGAGCGGGTGAATGTGGCCCGATCCCAGATCGGCAAAGTGTGGGCGCTGACCAATCTCAGCCGGTATGAGGAGGCCGAAGAAACCGCGGTTCGGGCCGCGAAGATATTCGAAGAGGCGGGTGAGCACGCGATGCTGGTCAAGATCACCATCAATCGGGCCGTCAACCTGGGAAGGCAGGGCGATGACGCGGGCGCGCTGGCCTTGTTCGACCACGCCCGCGAGATTCTGACAGCGATGAGCGAGGAGGGCGCCTCCTATCTGCCCTGGATCGAACAAGACCGCAGCATCGTCCTGCGCAACATGGGCCGTCTGCAAGAATCATTGGCCGCGGCGAAAAACGCCTTGCGGGGCATGGAGGACGCGGGAGAGATGGTGGAGGCCGCCCGCGCCCGCCAGAGCATGGCCATCACCTATCTGATGCTGGGCCGCTACACCGACGCCCTCACCCTCATGGACGAGGCCCGAAACATCTTTCTGAACGATGGCCGCCATCGCGACGCCCTGCTGCTGGATGTGTTCCTGTGCGATTGCCTGCTGCCCCTGCGACGCTTTCGCGATGTGCTGAGCATCACGCGCAACGTGCGTCCCTTCTTCGCCCAACGGGGCATGGACAAAGAGATCGGGCAGGCGCTGCTGGATGAGGCCGTGGCCTACGCGGGCCTGGGACGCTATGACGACGCCAAGAAATCTCTGGCCGAGGCCCGCAAGCACATCATCGCCGATGCAGACCCGACCCTCATCGCCAGCGCAGACCTGGAGCTGGCCGCCTTGTTGCTACATCTGGATGACCCGGAGCAGAGCGCGGCGCTGCTGGCGTACGCCGAACAGGTCTTCATAAAACACAATCGCGCGCCGCAACTGGCTCGGGCATGGCTGCTGCAAGCCCACATCGCGCTGCGCCGGCAGCAATGGGAGCGGGCCGCGCGGCTGGCGCAACGGGCGTTGAATATCGCCCGGGAAGAGCAGATCGCTTCGCTGGCCTTCCGCGCCAGACGCATTTTGGGACAAACCCTGGCGCATCGCAACGAACCGTGGCAGGCCATGGCGCAGTATGAGCGCGACATTCAGCACCTGGAACGCCTGCACAGCTATCTGATGATCGAATTCCAGGCCGATTTTCTGGAAGACAAGACCGAAATCTACGAGGACGCGGTGCAGGTCGCCCTGCGCCTGAACGCGCCGGAAAAAGCCCTGGAACTGACCGAGCGCTCCAAATCCCGCTCGCTGCTGAACATGATCGCCCACCGCATCGATCTCGGCTTGCACGCCCGCAGCCCGCAGGATGAAGCCATCGTCCAGGCGCTGGTGCGGCTGCGACAGGAGCGGGATCGGATTCTGCTGCGCTGGGAGACGGGCGAGGATGTGCGCACGGGCCAGGACGCCAACGAATCCCGGCAACGCATCCTGGAGCTGGAACAGGAGATCACCAAACTCTGGCGACAGCTTCTTCTCCACAACGCCGACTACGCCCGCGACGCGACCCTGTGGCAGGTTCGCACCGAGCCGCCCGGCCCCTGGCTGGATGAAGACGCGCTGCTGGTGGAATACTTCGTCGCCAGGGATCAGCTCATCGCCTTTCTGGTGGATGGCGACCGGGTGCAGGCCGTTCCGCTGGCCGCACCGCCGGCCCAGGTCACGCGTCTGCTGACCATGCTTTCGCTCAACAACCGCACCCTGCCCTGGACTCCGCGCGAACGTCAGCGCCAACTGGCCCGCAACGCCCGCGGCCTGCTGCAAAAACTCCATCAGCAGCTCATCCAGCCCCTGCAACCCCGCTTGCAACAGTACGCCCGGCTCATCATCACGCCCCACGGCAACCTGCACTATCTCCCCTTCCACGCCCTCTTCGATGGCGAGCGACACCTCATCGAAACCCACGAGATATCCTATCTGCCCGCCAGCAGCCAGCTCCCCTTCGTGCTGCGCCCGCGCCCCCACGACGATAGCAAGATAGCCTTCGGCTATTCTCATCATGGCTTGCTGCCCAAAGCGGTGGAAGAAGCCCGGGCCGTGGCCGACATCATGGCCGGAACCGCACACGTGGAGGAGGACGCCACCATCGCCCGGCTGAGGGAGGAGGGCAAAACGGCCCGGCTGCTGCATTTCGCCACGCACGGCGAATCCCGCGCCGACAATCCCTTGTTCTCCGGCATCCTCCTGGCCGATGGCTGGCTCACCGCTCTGGATATCTTCAATCTGCGCCTGCAAAGCTCGCTCATCACCCTCAGCGCCTGCGATACGGGCCAGCATCGCATCGCGGGCGGCGACGAGCTGCTGGGGCTGACCCGGGCCTTCCTCTACGCGGGCGCCTCCTCGCTGTTGCTCAGCCATTGGCAGATTCCCGACGCCATCGCCAAGGATTTCATCACCGACTTCTATCGTCATCTGGCCGCGGGCGAACGCAAAGCCACCGCGTTGCGCCGGACGCAATTGAATCTGCTGAAACGCGGCCGCGAAGATGATGAAGCACCCCACTATCGTCACCCCTCCATCTGGGCCCCTTTCTTCCTCATAGGCTCCCCCGACCATCTATAAATGAATAGCATCATGGCAGAACGAACTTCGGGCCATCCCCCCGCCATCCTCAACCAGATCATCCTCTTCGGTCATCCCCAGCGCATCGAAGCCATGCTAAGTAACCGTCTAAAAATTAGATCCCTTTTTGCGCTCACCAACTGATGAATGTTCACAAATTAAATGGCAATAATGGTGTTTGCCACGTCCGCCCGGCGATGAAGTCGCCGGGCTACAAAACAGCGCCGGATAAATCCGGCTAGCCCCGAAGGGGCGCTGTTTCTAGCCGGGGGACTTCATCCCCCGGCGCTGGCCGCGGGCGCGAAGCGCCCCGTTAATGACTGGATTATTGTAACTGCTAACGTACCCCGGTTAATAAACCACAAAGGGCACAAAGGCACTAAGAACACGAAGAAAAAATGTATAAATTTTCCTTTGTGCCTTTGTGTCTTAGTGTTCTTAGTGGTTTTCGGGTGACAGACCGGTGACGACCTTAGTAGTTACGGATTATTTTAACTTTCCAACTCATTTAGGACGCACCCGTATGAATTCATCAGCAATCTGCCCGAGGACAAGCGCGCGGTCATCAACCTCAGCTTGGGCCTGCACGGCTCCGACATCGAGGGAGAGGAGGACTGGGACGGGCCCGACCTGCTGCGCGAGGCCCTGCAGCAGGCCCATCGACAGAACATCGTCATCGTGGCGGCTGCGGGCAACGAAAACGCCCTGACCGAAGCGGATGCGCCCGCGGCGTTCCCGGCCCGCTGGGAATTCGTGGTGGGCGTGGCCGCCAGCGATAGCAAAAAACGCCGGGCCTGATTCTCGAACCAGGGCGATGTCATGGCTCCGGGCGGCGCGGGCCTGAAGAACTGCATTCCCCCGATGGGGCGCTGCCACGACGACGATTGCCCCTACGCGGTCATCAGCCTGGATGTGGGCTCTTACACCGGTTACAGCTATGGCATCGGCACATCCTTCGCCGCGCCCCTGGTGGCGGGCCTGGCCGCGCGCCTGCAGGCCCGACTGGACGATCTGGCCACGGGCCCGCTGGACGCCCCGGGCGCAGCCAGCGACGCCGTGCGCAAGCTCATCCTGGATAGCGCCGCGGGCACGGGCGTCATCGATATGCAGGCGGTTTAGAGACTGCTATGAAAATAGAATAAGTTACGCGGCAACAGCCACGGGCTGCAAGGTCACTTGGAAGCCCAAGCGCCGCAGTTGACGCATGAGGTAGTCCACCTTGGCCTCTTTGCGCCGCGAGTCAAAGTAATCCGAGCCCAAGTCCTGATAGGGCTGCTGACGTGAGAGCATGTAGTAAATGCTGACAAGGATAGAATGCGCCACAGCGACAAGGGCTCGCTTCTTGCCCCGCCGTCTGGCAATGCGATGGTAGAGAGCGGCGAGATAGCTGTCTTTCTTGCGCTTCGCCGATTGAGCAGCCTGGACCAGGGCGGTGCGTAAGGTGCGATTGCCCTTCTTGCTACGGCCCGAATAGTTCTTGCCGCCACTTTGATGGTTGCCAGGAGCCACGCCCGCCCAGCCGGCCAGATGCCTGGCCGACGGGAAGCGGCTCATGTCCAGGCCGATTTCAGCCAGGATGATTTCCGCCGTACGGCGATCGATGCCTGGTATGGTGATCAGCAGCTCAATGGCCTGATTCCAGGTCAGGGACTGATTCTCCGTCGATGCTTTTGACTCTCGCCTTGCATCGGTAGGAGGCTCGTTATCCGAGGAGGTGCTCATGGCCTCGATGCGATGGGCGATCTCCTGGCTCAGAGCCTGAATCTCTTCCTCCAGGAAGTCCATATGTGCCAGGTATCGCTTGAGCAGAAAGCGATGATGGTCGGTCATCCGCCCGTTCAGCGCCTTCTCCAGCTCAGGCAACTTGTTGCGTAGTCGCCCTTTGGCCAGTTGCGCTAGCGCCTTAGGGTCGGTTTCGTCCCGAATCATAGCTTCCAGCATACGCCGAGCCGATACGCCCGTGATGTCCGTGACCACCGAGGTCAGCTTGATGTTGGCGTCTTCCAACACCTTCTGCAGCCGGTTCACGACTCGGGCCCGATCCTGCACCAGGGTTTGACGCATGCGGGTCAGGTCCCGCAACTCCCGTTGCGGACGCGGCGGGATGAAGCTGGGCTTCAGTAAGCCCATCTGCATCAACTGCGCCAACCATTCCGCATCCCGGATGTCGGTCTTGCGAGCGGGCACATGCTTGACATGCTGGGCGTTGACCAGCCAGGTCTCGAAGTTGCCTTCCAAGATGTTGAACACCGGCTTCCAGTACTCGCCCGTGCTTTCCATGGCCACGTGTGTGACCTGCCATTCGGCCAGCCAGTCGCTCAAGGCCAGCAGGTCCTCAGTGGTTGTACCGAAGGTGACCGTCTCAAATTCGATGGTCCTGTCCGGCAGCAAGCGGCGGCGACAGGCCACTACGCTCTTCTTATGCACGTCCAGACCAGCACAGCGCTCAAAGATCAGGTTCGACATCGGAGACCTCCATGTTGAACGGGTGGCTTTGCGTCAGTTTGGCTGGTCAGGATGCTCTCGCAGACGAGAGTCTGCTATGCGTGCTCGCAGCAACAGGTATCAGCGCCTCAGAGCATCCGGGTTAGCCTGCTTTCCAGGTTCGACGGCGCCAAGTAGTCATCAACCTCTTGACCAGCCATCAACACACATTATAGCCATTCCAAGATGAAACGAAACCTCCTTTGAGTGACAACGCACTCATTTTCGTTGGTATCGGCGCGCTGCCGCGCGTGGTGCCTGCTTTGAAAATAGAACACGGATGAACACAGAAAAACACGGATAATTCAAAAAATCTGTGACCGAAGGCCGTGTCAATCCGTGTCCTCGTCTTTCATCGGTATCGGCGCGGGCT
>JALWDV010000547.1 GCA_027036755.1 Anaerolineae bacterium | reverse complement strand
TCCGGCTAGCCCCGCAGGGGCGCTGTTTCTAGCCGGGGGACTTCATCCCCCGGCGCTGGCCGCGGGCGCGAAGCGCCCCGTTAATGAATGGATTATTTTAACTTTCCAACTCATTTGGGACGCACCCCCGCCAAGGTTACGAGAACCTGTCAGGTTTGAGTGGGAAAAGAGAATCAACTGGCATGCGCTAGCTGTTACGATTTTTCTCCGCCCGCCTGACCGCACGACTGCACGACCGAACGTTCGCACGACCGCACACGCCCGTGAGGGCTTTTGGAGGAGGCTTTCCGCCGCTTCAGACCGGCGTTTCCACATCCTCCGGCGTTACCGGGGTCTCGCCATCCTCCTTCAGGCCCGGGGGAGGCGGCTGGATCACCTCCTCGCACAGGGCCATATCCCACACCTCCTGCACCGTGCGCGCAAAGTGGAAGGTCAGTTGCTCCCGCACCTCCTCGGGCACGTCCTCCAGGTCGGGCTCGTTGTGCTCGGGCAGGATGACATCGGTCAGGCCCAGCCGCTGCGCGGCCAGCACCTTCTCGCGTACGCCGCCGATGCGGGTGACTTTGCCCCGCAGGGTGATCTCGCCCGTCATGGCAAAGCCTTCCCGCACGCAGCGTCCTGTCACCAACGAGAGCAGGGCCGTGGCGATGGCGATGCCCGCGGAGGGGCCATCCTTGGGCTGAGCGCCCGCGGGCACATGCACATGGAGGTCGTGCTGATAAAACCACTGACCGGGGATGTCGTAGCGAACCGCCGCGCTGCGCACATAGCTGAGCGCGGTCATGGCCGATTCCTTCATCACATTGCCCAACTGCCCGGTGAGGGTGAGACGTCCCTTGCCCGGCATGGCCGTGGCCTCGATGTAGAGCACCTGCCCGCCGAAGGGCGTCCAGGCCAGCCCCGTGGCCACGCCCGGCGCCTTGATCCATTCGTGGGCTTCATCGAAGAATTTGGGCCGACCCAGCCAGTCGGCCAGATTTTCCTCGGTGATGTGGACAGGCTCATCTTCGCCCGCGGCCACCTTCGTCGCCACCTTGCGGGCGATAGCCGCAATGCGGCGCTCCAGGGTGCGCACGCCCGCCTCTCGGGTGTATTCGCGGATGATCTTGCAGATGGCCTCGTCGTCGAAGCTGATCTCCTCGGGCCGCAGGCTGTTTTCCCGGATCTGGCGGGGGATGAGATAGCCCTTGGCGATGGCCACCTTGTCCCGATCCGTGTAACTGGAAAGCTGGATGATCTCCATGCGATCCCGCAAGGGCCCGGGGATGGGATCCAGCCAGTTGGCGGTGGTGATGAAGAAAACCTCCGAGAGATCAAAGGGCGCATCCAGATAATGATCTCGGAAATCGCTGTTCTGCTCCGGGTCCAACACCTCCAGCAGCGCGCTGGCGGGATCGCCCCGGAAATCACGGCCCAGCTTGTCCACCTCGTCCAGCATGAAGACCGGATTGCGGCTTTCGATGCGGCGCAGGGACTGGATGATGCGGCCCGGCATGGAGCCGATGTAGGTGCGGCGGAAGCCGCGGATCTCGGCCTCGTCGCGAATGCCCCCCAGGGCCAGACGCACGAACTTGCGATTCATGGCCCGGGCGATGCTCAGGCCCAGGCTGGTCTTGCCCACGCCGGGCGGGCCCACGAAGCAGAGGATGACGCCCTCCCGATCCTTGCGGATGTAATCCACGGGCATCTCGGCCGAGGGCTTGTCGGCCTTGCGCTCCTGGCGCAGCTTGCGCACCGCCAGAAACTCCAGGATGCGATCCTTGATGTCGTCCAGCCCGTAATGATCTTCATCCAGCACCTGGCGGGCGTGGGTGATGTCGAGATTATCCTCGGTGCGCTGCCGCCAGGGCAGACTCACCATCCAGTCGAGATAGGTCTTGATCACCGAATACTCCGGGGCCTGGATGGGAATGCGGCGCATCCGATCCAGCTCGCGGCGGGCCTCCTTCTTCGCCTCTTCGGGCATGCCCGCGGCCTCGATGCGCTCCTCTAGCTCGTTGATCTCCTCGAGTTGCGGATTCTCATCCCCCAGCTCTCGCTGGATCACCTCCATCTGTTTGCGCAGATAAAAATCCCGCTGGGCCTTCTCCATCTCGCCCTGGGCCTCCTGCTGGATCTTCTGCGCCAGTTGACGGATTTCCACCTCGGTGCGCAACAGCGTATTCAGCAGATGCAGCTTTTCACGCAGCGGATGCGCCTCCAGAATGGCCTGGGCGTCGGCCAGCTTGAAACCGGCGCTGGAAGCCAGCAGATAGGCGAGCTGCAACTCGCCCTCCACATTGCGGGCCGCGGATTCCATCTCCTCGGGCATCTGCGGCGAGAGCGTGACCAACTGCGAAAACAGGTCCTTGGCCGACGCGGCCAGGGCCTGCTCCTCCAGATCATGCGCCTCTTGATCCGGCATGGGGGTGAATTTCACCCGCAAGAAAGGCTCCTCGGCCGTGTATTCATCGATGCGGATGCGCTCGACGCCGTGCAGCACCAGCCGCACCGTGCCATCGGGCGAACGCACCATGCGATGAATGCGGGCCACCGTTCCTGTGCGATAGATGTCCTCTGGCCCCGGCTCCTCCAGCTCGGGGTCCTGGCTGGCTGCCAGGGCGATGAGCTTCTCATCCCTCTCGATGAGATAGTCGATAATCCGCAGCGATCGGGCCTGCCCCACGGTGATGGGCAGCCACATGGTGGGATAAAGCACGACGCCGCGTAAGGGCAGCAGGGGCAGCTCGTTCTCGCCCTCTTCATGCGTCGATGTTTCTATCGCCTCGTCCGGAGGGATATCAGCTTCTTCCATCAACGTCTCTTCCTTTTCTTCTTCCGAATCGTCATCTGAATTGAGAAATTTGTCTCGCAACTGCTTGAGCATGGGCGGTTTTCTTTCCTTGGATAGAATGGCGTACTGACTCTAATCTTAGCATGAATCGGGCGCTCTTGGGAACTGGCGAGATTGCGTATTTTCGAGATTTCGCATTTTTATGGTAGGCTAGAGTAACTGCTCAGGTAGCCTGATTCGACCTTGAAAATGCCTTGCCACGAAGACACGAAGAAAGTCCTTGTTTCTCACCCTTCGAGCCTTCGCGTCGTCGTGTCTTCGTGGTTTTTGGCCTTGCTACGTTAGTAGTTGGACAATGTCAAATTCCCTCCAAACACGTCCAGCAATTTCAAATTTGGCCTGGTGACAAGCCCCC